>JAFKKQ010000340.1 GCA_017304505.1 Hyphomicrobiales bacterium
CGGCGCTGTTCATGCGGCTGCGTTATGCCGCCCGAGTTGCATGAGGTCGGGTGGCGGCGGCTCAGAGCCATCCTCGCCCGCTGCGACGGGCGCGGCGATTGCGAGACGGTTCCGGCCTTCCTTTTTGGCGCGATAGAGGGCCTGGTCGGCCTGCAACAACATCACCGGCAATTCGAATGACCCGCGGCTGCTGAACGCCATGCCGGTGCTCACGGTCGCGCCCGCCGGGCGACCATCGATGTCCGCGCCCGCCTTCTCGAAAGCGAGTTGGATGCGCTCCGCAATCGTCGCCGCACGCTCGTGTGTCGCATCATAGAGCACGGCGACGAATTCATCGCCACCCCAGCGGCCGATCAATCCGGCGTCGCCGATGTGGGCCCTGGCGGTATTGGCAAACACCTGCAGCGTTCGGTCGCCGATTGCGTGGCCGTACTGGTCGTTGATCGACTTGAAGTGGTCGAGATCGAACACCAGCGCCGCCGTGGGCTGCGGATTCGAAGGACCACGATGTTGCACAGCGGTTTGTTCGAGGAAGCCGCGTCGGTTGGCGATGCTGGTGAGCGGATCGGTGAGCGCCGCGGTCCGCTGACGGTATTCGGTGTGCTCCTTGGCCATTGCCAGCAGGACGAAAGCGATGGAGATGGTGAACAGCAACGCTTCCAGGCTGAGCAACTCAAGCCAGCCGCTCATGATGAGCTTGTCGTTAGGCGCGATGTGAGCCGCGGCGGCCATCGGCGCCCGCAACAGAAACAGCGCGCCATGCACGAACAGCACCACGATCGCAGGCCAGCGCGACACCAGCGCCTCGCTGCGAGCGCGCCAGAACTCGTAAGCCGTGAGCCACACATAGGCCGTCACGATCGACGAGCCGACCAGGGTGCGCAGCTCCACGGTCGTGGAGAAAGAAGGCAGGCGGCACGCCAGCAGCCACACCGCGACGCCGACAAACAGGAACGCCGGTTCCGGAGATTTCTGATCGAACACGCGCGCGCCGCTCCAGGTCAGCGCGAAAGAGGCGAACAGCATGGCATTGCCGAAGTCGATGGACAGCGAGTCGGGAACCGAGCCATGCAGGCCCAGCAGCATGATGGACATCGCGCGCAGCATGTGCGCGCTGCCCCACCACGCGAGCGAGCGCTTGCTGAAGTTCTGCGTCCACACGAAAAACATCAGAAGGCCGAGGACGATCTCGACATCCATCGTGACCAGAAAGAGCGTGTTGATGTCGAGATTCATGGGCCACGTGATGGCATGGACGGCTTGTGTCGGCGGTGTGTGTCCGGCGTCGCGCCATCTACCGGTCATAAGATGAAAGAAGCGGTGAAGGTCGTTCGCCGGCGGCGTGCCATGCAGCCTTAAGGTTAGGAAAGCCTTTCAGCGATCCGTGCAATTTCATTGAGTGCGCAGGTAAGCCGTCGCTGCAGCTTGCTTGGCGGCTAATCCCACCCGCCGGGAACGCGCTCGACGGGGTTGGCGATGCGGCCGTCGACCCGCCTGAGAGCCGCGATGCGGGCCATCTCGTTGTCGCTCAGCGTGAAGTCGAACACATTGAAATTGTCGGCGATCCGCTGCGGGTTCGACGAGTAGGGGATGGCGGCGACGCCTTGCTGGACCAGCCATCGCAATGCGACCTGCGCGATGCTGCGCCCGTGCGTTTTCGCGATGTTGCTCAGCACGGGGTCGTTGAACAGCCGACCGCGCCCCAGCGGGCAATAAGCGACGAACGCCAGATCATGACGCCGCGCTGCGGCGAGGAGCTTGGTCTGGTCGAGGTAGGGATGATACTCGGCCTGCAACGCGGCCAGCGGCTCCGTGCAGAGCGAGATAGCCTGGTCGAGCAGGGCGATGTTGAAATTGGCCACGCCGATGTGCCGTGCCAGGCCCTGTCGCTTCGCTTTGGCCAGCGCCGCGATGGCTTCGGCGAGCGGAATGTCCGGGTTGGGCCAGTGCACCATCAAGAGGTCGACGTAATCGACCTTCAGTGCGGCAAGGCTTTCATCCACCGACCGCGCAAAATCGGCCGGGCGCAGATTTTCATGGGATACTTTCGTGGTCAGGAAGATGTCGCCGCGCGGCACGCCCGATGCGCGCATCGCTTCGCCCACGGCTCGCTCGGTGCCGTATTTACGGGCGGTGTCGATATGGCGATAGCCGGCTTTGAGCGCGGCCACCACCACCTCGGCCGAGAAGCCACCCGTCATCGGCGAGGTGCCGAAGCCGAGCACGGGGATTGTCGCGCCATGAGAGGTGAGGGCGGCAGTGGCGGATGTTGTCATGGAATGCATTGTTCGCGATTGCTTGGCCGGAACGAATATCGGTCCGGTATTGTATTGGAATCGGTGACTCGTGCCAGCGGGTTCGGTGCCGTCCGGCGCTGGCCGCCGGTTGCCGCGCAAGCCGCTGTCGCCGTAGTGTGAACGCGAATCCCTCCGGGCGAAGACCGTCTCGATGCAACTGCCGCCGCCGCTGCGCCACGCTGTAGACGATGCGCTCAAGGGCGTGGCGCTGGCCGATCTCGCGACCGCGTCGGAACTGTTATCGCAACGCTACCGCGGCGAGGTGCACGATGGACGTTGGCATCTCGGCGACGACAGGGCGGCGTTGGCTTATCTCGCGGCGCGGTTGCCCGCGACCTATGCGGCGGTGCGCGCGAGCTTCGAAGCGGTGGTGGCGGCCCGCCCGGAATTCGCGCCGGTGACGGCGCTTGACGTTGGAGCCGGCCCCGGCACCGCGCTCTGGGCTGCGGCAGACTGCTGGAGCGGGCTTGCCGATGTACTCTTGATCGAGGCGAGCCCTGCCATTCGTGCCTGGGGCGAGCGATTGTCCCGCGGCGCCGGGCCGGCACGAATCGTATGGCGCACCGCCGATGCCGGCGATGGAATGGTCGATTGCGCTGCGCGGGATCTCGTCACGCTGGCCTATGTGCTTGGTGAGCTCGCACCCGAACGCCGGGATGCGCTGATCGACCGCTTGTGGACTCTCACCGACGGTATGCTGGTCGTCGTCGAGCCGGGTACGCCGGCCGGCTGGCAGCGGATTGTTGCCGCGCGTGCGCGTCTCATCGCTGCCGGGGCCCATCTCATCGCTCCGTGTCCCCATGCGGCGCCGTGCCCGCTCGCGCGGCCGGACTGGTGCCACTTCGCGCGGCGCGTTGCCCGCTCGCGGCTTCACCGCGAGGTCAAGAGTGCGGATGTGCCGTGGGAAGACGAGAAATTCATTTATCTCGCTGCATCGCGAACGCCCGGCGCGGCATTTGCAAGCCGTGTCATCGCGCGCCCGCGCCCGGCGAGCGGCCGCGTTACGCTTAAGCTTTGTCGCAACGACGGCGTCGCGGGGGAACGACTTGTCACCCGCCGCGAAGGCCAGGTTTTCAAGGCGGCGCGGCGCGTGGATTGGGGCGACATATTCGAGCCGCGACAGCCGGAAGCTGTTGGGGGAGAGCCGCTCGCGTCTCCCAAGGGATAGCAAGAGTCAGCCTGCGTCCGACAAGGCTCGTCTGGCTTCGGGTTTCAACGCTCCCCGGCCATAGGGATGTCCCTGGCAAGGGCATATTCCGTTTCACAGTGATATTGGTATTGTTGCGGCCTGACGCTCGCTCCAAACTATCTTTATGAAGGAGTTGTCCAGTGTCACTTGCTTACAGGCCTGCTCAAGCAGAGGATTTGGCAGCGGCCGACGCGCTGGTGGTTGCCACCATCAACGATCTTACCGTGCGGCACGGCTTCGGCCCGATGGCGACGGCAAGCCCTCCCAGCTTTCAACTGTTTTCGCTTAAGGACGATCCTGATGGCCTATGGATCGCGGAGGATGACGGCGACATCCTCGGTTTTGCTTGGAGCTGGGTGTGCGGTGACGTTTGGTTCCTCGCCCAGTTGTTCGTCGATCCGGCACAGCAGGGTCGCGGCATCGGCAATGAATTATTGAAACTGACTTTAGAGCACGCACGGAAATCAAAAGCGGCTCACAAGGCCCTTATTACTTTTACCTTCAATCGCGTCTCGCAGGGTCTCTACATGCGACACGGTCTCTTTCCCAAGATGCCGATTTATTTTTTTGCGGCGGCGCGCGAACGGGTGACGGAACGATTGCCGGAGTCGCCGTTGCGCAGCATGCCGATCGATGACACCGCCGTAACCATGAAAAGACTGGCCGAGATCGATTCTCGCGCCACGGGCGTCTCGCGAGAGAAGCATCATCGTTACTTGCTCAACGATCCGGCGACGACGGGGGTTCTGCTTTGCGCCGGCGGCGGTTGCGTCGGCTACAGCTATGTCAGTTCCAACGGGCATATCGGACCCCTCGCGGTCATGCGGGCTGACATTCTTCGCGATGCCTTTGCGGCGGCGTTGAAGCTGGCGGCAGGTCGCTCCTCTGAGAAAATATCTGCGTTCCTGCCAGGTACATGCGACAGCGCGCTGAACCTTGCCGTCCATCACGGCATGCGCATCACCTTTCCGATGCTGCTGATGGCGTCGCCAGGCTATGGCGATTGGACGCAATATCTGCCGCGAAATCCGGGCTTTATGTGATCGAATATCTGCGGAGGGGCGTAATCCGCAGGAGCCATCTCGCCTGAAAAAATAGAGGCCGCCGGAGGACGGCCGCATGCCTGATTTCAGTTTTCTGGGAATACAACACGCCAGTCGCGCTTCATGTCGACGATTGTCCAGCCCTTGTTCGTGCCTTCATCGAGCGCTTTGTCGAGTTTACCTATCGGCGACTTCCGGTCGTACTCGTATTCACGGGTCCCGTCGGTATGGTGGACGATCCCCATGAACCGCACGCCGCGGCCAGCCGCGGTCCATTGCAACATCTGCAGGTCGCCATCTGAATTTCCAAAAGCGAAAATGGGGCGTCGGCCGATGAAGCGATTGATGCCCACGGGCTTTCCTGGACCGTCGTCGACAAATTCCACCTTGGCGAGTTTCGCAAGCACCGGCTTTCCATCAGGCCCGACCTCAAACCTGACCACACCCGAGGAGCCGACCACCTGTTCGGGCGGGATGCCGTAAATTCGTTCTGTCCAAGGTCGCATGAATTCGATGCCTCCGCCGGAGACGATGAATGTCTTGAAGCCATTTTCGCGAAGGTAGGCGAGCAGTTCCAACATGGGCTGGTAGACAAGGTCGGTGTAGGGTTTGTTGAATCGCGGATGCCTGGCGCTTCCGATCCAATCCGACACGCTCTTGGAAAATGCATCGGTCGTCATTCCGGCATGCGTCGCAGCGATGATCTGGAGGACTCCCCTCTCGCCCGTTGCGGCAAGTGTTGTCATATCCTTGTCAAGGACGGCCTTGAACGGCTGCTTGCCCTTCCACTCCGGATGCTCCGGCGCCATCGCTTTGACGCGATCGAATGCAAAGGCCACTTGGAAATAGATCGGCTGCTCGCACCAGAGTGTCCCGTCGTTATCGAAGACGGCGATGCGCTCGACCCCAGGGACGAAGTCCGGCCCGTCCTGCGTCGTCACACGCGCAACAAAATCGATTATGGATTGCTTCGCCGGCCCATCGTTCCAGGACGGCAGCGGATTCGGTTGTGCCCAGACAAAACTCGCGGCCAGAATTGAGGCGGATAGGATTGACGTGGCGATGACGGTCAGTGCGATCGCGGCACGCCTGATCGTGCGGCGTTTCCCATCGATCATGACGACCCTCCTTCTGCGTCCGTGAATTCGGTCGCGCATTCAGTCGTTATCGCTGCGACATGCGCCCGGCTGTCTGCGCCTCGGCCGTCACAGCGGGTCATCCTGATGCTTCCAGCAACGGTATCGCACCGCCAACAGATCGCGCCGGCATTCCGATAACTGTCGTATTGCAATCTCCACCGCAGGCTCTCGCGCGCATCGTTACAATGCTACGAGATCGTTCGCCCGGCACTTATTGGACCGAGGTCCAATCTCGTCCTGAGGCAAGCGTGCGACAACTCCTGTTGGCCCTTGGCCCAATAGTCCGCACTCGGCCAGATGGGCCAACCTCGATTCCGATCCGGATCGACAGCCGTCATGCGCTGCGTTGTCGCGTTCTCATCGGCTATCGAGGTCGCCGGACATTGAGGAGCATCTCATGGCACGAGAAGTGAATAATGGCACCGTAATGGCGGATCGCGCCGCAAAGGCCGATTTAAACCGACGCACTCTTTTGGGGACGACAATTGCAGGCGCGGCAGCGTTGACATGCGCCACATTGGTTGGCCCAACCGCCGCGCGAGCGCAGCAACAGTCGAAGCCGAATATCCTGGTGATCTTCGGCGACGATATCGGCCAGACCAACGTCAGCGCCTATTCGTTTGGCGTGATGGGATACAAGACCCCGAACATCGACCGTATAGCCAAGGAAGGCATGATGTTCACCGACTATTACGCGGAGAACTCGTGCACGGCTGGGCGCTCGTCCTTCATCACCGGCCAGACACCCAAGCGCACCGGCCTCTCAAAAGTCGGCCTGCCGGGAGCGACGGTCGGCCTGCAGGATCGCGACATCACCATCGCACAGGCCCTCAAGCCGCTCGGCTACGCCACGGGCCAATTCGGCAAGAACCATCTCGGCGACCTCGATCAGTATCTGCCGACCAAGCACGGCTTCGACGAATTCTTCGGAAATCTCTATCACTTGAACGCGGAAGAGGAGCCCGAGGTTCCGACGTTTCCGAAGGGCGATTCGCTTTTCAAACAAATCCCACGCGGGGTGCTCAAGAGCTTTGCCGACGGACGCGTCGAAGACACCGGCCCCTTGACCAAGAAGCGCATGGAGACGATTGACGACGAGACCACTACGGCGGCAATCGACTTTATTCAGCGGCAAACACGCGCCAACCGGCCGTTCTTCTGCTGGATGAACGCCACGCGCATGCACCTGTTTACCCATGTCCGGCCGTCGATGGTCGGTCAGAGTGGAATGCCCGGAAATGAATATGCCGACGGCATGACCGAACATGACGGGCATGTCGGCCGGCTGCTCATGGCGCTGGATGATCTCGCCATCGCCAACAACACCATCGTCGTCTACACGACCGACAATGGGCCCAACCGTTGGTCGTGGCCCGATGCCGCGACGTCGCCGTTCCGCAACGAGAAGGACTCCAATTTCGAAGGCGCGTTCCGCGTACCGGCAATGGTCCGCTGGCCCGGAAGGATCGCGCCGGGCTCGGTTTCCACGGAGATGTTTTCCGGTCTCGATTGGTTCCCGACGCTGTTGGCCGCCGCCGGCGACACCGATATCAAGGCCCGACTGCTCAAGGGCGCCAATGTAAGCGGCAAGACCTTCAAGGTGCACCTCGACGGCTACAACCAACTCCCTTACCTGACCGGTCAGCAGCCCAAGAGCGCTCGGCAAGAGTTCGCCTACTTCAACGACGACGGCGTGCTGGTCGCCTATCGGCTCGACGACTGGAAAGCCGTTTTCGTGGAGATGAAGCATCCCGGCGGTTTCCAAGTGTGGATGGAGCCGTTCACACCCTTGCGCGTTCCGAAACTCTTCCATCTGCGCATGGATCCTTATGAGCGGGCCGACATCGTCTCCGACCAGTATTTCGATTGGCTGGCCAGAAACGACTTCAAGGTTGCGCAGATCACGTCGCACGCTGCCGTGTTTCTGCAGACTTTCATCGAGTATCCGCCGAGCCAGGAGCCCGCAAGTTTCTCGATCGATCAGATCGCGCGCGACGTCGAAGCGAAGATCAAGGTGAACATGGCCAAGGGTGCACAGTAACGCCAACGGCATTCCCGGCCGGCCCTTGGTCGGCCGGCACGGAGGCACGAAACCGCCAACAATTGAGGCAGCCATGAAAATCCCATCTGCCGCCGTTCTTGTCCTGTCTGCCGCGATCATGATGCTGACGGCATCGGGGTCTTGGGCCCAGACGACGTGACCGGCGCCGAAATCTACGCGCAGACGGAAAGGGGCGGGCAATTCCAATTCCAGAAAGACTTCATCTTCGCCAATCTCGTGCTTGCCGACGAGATCAATCGTGCGCCTCGATCGTGAGATCGCCCTGATCGAGCGGTGCCTGTATGCCGCAAGCAGGCCCTTGAGCGCCTCGTTGCCCCGTGTCTTCGTCTCGCGGGTGGCCGCTGCCCGTCGGTGCTTGCGGCGGACGGAAGCATCGACCGCGCGTAATGTCGGTCTCCCGCCCACGATCAACCCTGGCTCGGGCCATGAGCCACGGCCGAACCGTCAGCGCGAGAACGCCGCGTGATTACTTGTGCACTAAGTGCGTCGAGGTTGGCGCCTGCGCGGGCGGATGCGGCGACACGGCGAACGTGAACCAGAGATTCCAGCCTTCCGGCCGGTGCTCGGCACCGAACTCCTTGTAGCCCTTGACGTTGAGATAACCCTGCATGTCGCCGACCGGGAACAGGAAGCCGACTTGCGGACCGACTCCGAACACGCGCGATTTGAAATCGCCGAGCGTCGCCCCTGAGCCGCTGTCGCCCGAAAGCTGCTGGTAGGCGTAACCGACCAGGCCCACCTGAAATTGCTTGGTCACAAAATGAGACGTGCCCCAGTCAAGGTGCCAGTCCACGCCGTTCTGATAGTCGAGGCTCGGGTTCTTGAAATTATAGGTCAGGCCGGTGACGACGGAGAATTCGTTGCCGGTCGCGGGATTGAAATATGTATAGCCGGCGCCACCATCGATGGCCCAGTGGCCAAGTCCCAGATTCGTCAAGCGCGACGAGTCATAGGCTCCGATGGGCAGGTTCACCATGCCGTAGACCATGTAATTGTTGACGCCTCGATTCCAGCGGAGCGTCGGCTGGATGAACACATCGCCGAAAGCCGTCCGTTCATCGCTGATATGGCGTTCTGTCGCAAATCCGATCGGCCCGAGCGAGCCCGTGATGTTGGCATCGATACTCGCCTGCTGCCGCCCATAGATCGCGAGCACATTCACCGCCAATTGCCCACCAAGAACCGGCGACGCAAACACATAGCTCGGGCTGAGAACTCCGATATCCACCCGTGCTTTCAATTCGGCATCGAGGTTGACGGTGAGGTTGGTCGTTGCATTACCAAGGCGGATCGCGCGGGAGGCCGCGACATCGCCGCCGCCTCTCACATCGGAATGAAGATAGATCGCGCCAAGGGACCAGCCCGGAACAAGCGGTGTCGCCGCCATGCTGCCAAAGGCTCCCGGCAGCCAGAAGCTGATGCCGCCCTGATCCGCTGCGGCCGATCGATGCGTTGCAATCAGGAAGGCGATACACAATGCAAACACAGCCGCCGCATGCCGGATCGACGTCTTGGCCGGCATGCCAATTTCCCGAACGTCCATGGCGCCCCTCCCTCCGGTACACCCTAGGCACGTTCACGGTCGGCCATAGTTGGGCCTAGGTCCAACGATCCGTCAATTCCCATTATGCCGAACGGCGCGTCTTTTGATGAAGCATCGGCCGGCCGGACCGCGAGCGGGACGCCGTGACGGATCGGTTGC
>JAFKKQ010000514.1 GCA_017304505.1 Hyphomicrobiales bacterium
CGTCAGCGTTTCACGCATCATCGAATTCATCATGCCGATAGCACGCGCATCGACGATGCGCCCGAGATTCTCCGGCGCGCGCTGGTAGATCAGCCGGCCGCTGGCGGAGCGAACGCGCTCGACCACGTGCGGCGTCACCGCGAAGCCGCCATTGGCGAAGGTGGCGTAGGCGCCGACCATCTCGATCACCGAAACTTCGGACGTTCCCAGAGCGATGGAGGCGTTGGGTTCGAGCTTGGAGGCGATGCCCAGCCGATGCGCGGTGCGCACCACGGCGGCCGGCGTGAACTCCAGCGTCAACCGCACCGAAACGGTGTTAAGCGACATCGCCAGCGCCTGCCGCAACGGCACGGGGCCGTAATATCGATGGCTGTAGTTTTCCGGCCGCCAGCCCTTGATGGCGATCGGCTTGTCCTCGCGCACGGTGTCCGGCGTCAGCCCGTGCTCGATCGCGGTGAGGTAAACGAACGGCTTGAACGCCGAGCCTGGCTGCCGCTTGGCTGCGACCGCGCGGTTGAACTGGCTCTCCGCGTAGTTTCGTCCGCCGACCAGCGCGCGCACCGCGCCGTCCGGCGACATCGCCACCACGGCGCCCTGGCCGACGCCGGCTTTCGTTCCGTTTTTGGCCAACTCGTCGACCAGCGCCGTTTCCGCGGCGGATTGCAGCGCCGGGTCGATTGAAGTCTCGACCACGACATCCTGCTCGATGCGGCCGATGCGGTCGTCGAGCACGTCCATGATCCAGTCGGCGACATAGCCGATCGATCCCGCGCCGGCCGGCTTCACCGCGTGCGCCGGCTCCGCCAGCGCCATCTTGGCCATGCCGTCGGTGATGAACTTCATCTCCGTCATGGCGGCGAGCACGACCTGCGCGCGCTTCTCGGCGCCGTCGGGATTGCGGCTCGGCGCCAGCCGCGACGGCGAGCGCACCAAGCCCGCGAGCATCGCGGCCTCCGCCACGGTGAGCTTCTGCGCGGGCTTGGCGAAATAGCGCTCGGCGGCGGCCTCGATGCCGTAGGCGCCCGAGCCGAAATAGACCCGGTTGAGATACATATCGAGGATCTGGGTCTTGCTGAACTTGCGCTCCAGCCACAGCGCCAGCGCCGCCTCCTGGATCTTGCGGGTGAAGGTCCGCTCCTGCGTCAGGAACAGGTTCTTGGCGAGTTGCTGGGTGATGGTCGAACCGCCCTGCGACACGCCGCGATGCAGGAGATTGGCGATGGCGGCGCGCGCGATGCCGTTCGGGTCGATGCCGTAATGCGAATAGAACCGCCGGTCCTCGATGGCGACGAAAGCTTGCGGCACATAGCGCGGCAGGTCGCGCAACAGCACGGCGGACCCGCCCATGTCGCCACGGGTGGCGAGCAGGTGGCCCTGCCGGTCGACGATCTTGATGGACGGCGGGCGCTTGGGGACTTCGAGCGATTGGATCGGCGGCAGATGCGCTCCGACCCAGACTGTGCCGCCGATAGCGGCGATCACCAGCCAAAGACCGACAACCGCGCCCCAGTAGAGGACCCGCCCGAAGCCGCTG
>JAFKKQ010000515.1 GCA_017304505.1 Hyphomicrobiales bacterium
CCGGAACTGATCGGCATCAAGGACATCGACAAGCCGGACTACGGCGACCGTGCCGTGATGAACGACGACGAGATTCCGGTGTTCTGGGCCTGCGGTGTCACCCCGCAATCGGTTGTCGATACGGTGAAGCCGGAGTTTTGCATCACCCATTATCCCGGCTGCATGCTGGTGACCGACCGCAGGAACTCCGAATTCGCGATCATGTAAGTGGGCGTTTCAGGCTCCGGTCATTCCGGGGCACGCACGAAGTGCGTGAACCCGGAATCCAGCGGGAAACTCTGAGCTTGCATCTGGATTACGGGTCCGGCCTGCGGCCGGCCCGGAATGACCGTGACAGGTTTCTACAAGAACTCTTTCGGAATCTCCGTCCACCTCTGGCGCCCGCGATAGTAGAGCGGCTTCTTCTTATGCTCGGCGACATAGGCGCGATATTTGTCGCGCTCGCGTCGCACGCGCCGGCGCGAGCGTTTGATCTTCCGGTGCGGCAAGCCGAGCAGCATCTTCTCCACCGCCCAGACATTCCGGCGCGACAGCCGCCATTCGTAATTCCCCATGACTTCGAGGTGCACCACCGAATAGCCGGTGATGCAGCCGGTGTAGTCGATGTACGGATCGAAATAGCTCTCCGCCAACGCACGCAATGTACGAAACACGGGCTTGCGGCCGTGCAGGCCAGGATCCCGCGAGCGCGCCACCGAACCCCAACGACCGCGATGACGATAAACGAAAATCACATGATCGAGTTTGTCGATCGATTCGAGGCCCATCAACAGCGGCGGATAGCCGTGCTGCTCCAGCACGCAGGCCGCGAATAAGGCCGCCTCCAGGCAGTGCGCCCGGCCGTGGCGCACCACCCCACGAAATCCCCGCAGCGTGTCGCCATGCGGCTCGGTGTTGTAGGGCAGCCGGTTAAGGAAACGCTGCACGTCCAGCGGCGTGCGCAAGCGCCGGATCAGGCGGCGTTCGGCCGGCGTAAACGGGAGCGGCGGAGGAGATACGGTGCTGAGAATCATGTAATCAGACGCAGTTGTTCACTTCGCCTGAACTTCTGGCGCCTAGGCTTCCCTTCATGAGAATCAAGCTCCAGCGCCAACTCCCCCTTGTCGCCTTCATCCTCGCCTCATTCGCCTTCGGCAGTCCCGCGACAGCCGGCGAATGCCCCGGCCATCCCGACGCCATCGGCACCAGCCGCACCATCGTCGTCGATCCGCGCGAACACGGCTGGATCGGCACAATGAGCTACCCGGAGACGCTCCCCCTCCTCGACAAGGAGGTGGTGCTGACCTTCGATGATGGCCCCCTGCCTCCCTATACCAGCAAGATTCTCGACATTCTCAAGTCGGAATGCATCCACGCCACTTTTTTCATCGTCGGCAGCATGGCGAAGGCCTATCCGGCGCTGGTGCGGCGGGCCTATGACGAAGGCCACACCATCGGCACCCATTCCATGAGCCACCCGCTTTCGTTCCGAAAGCTGGGGTTCGAGCAGGCCAAGGCGCAGATCGACGACGGCATCGC
>JAFKKQ010000506.1 GCA_017304505.1 Hyphomicrobiales bacterium
ACGGCGGACTTCGGCGGCGAACTGGCCGACCTGCTGCTTGTCGATCCCGCTGATCTCGATCGTGGTCTGATCGGGGGTCTTCACTTCGAGGCCTTCCGGCACGTCGATATCGACATCGTGGCTGAAGCCGAGCTGAAGCTTGAGCTTCTTGCCCTGGGCCTGCGCACGATAGCCGACGCCGGTGATTTCGAGCACCTTGGTGTAACCCTCGGTGACGCCAGTGACCAGATTTTCGACCAGCGTGCGCTGCATGCCCCAGAAGGAACGCGCCTGCTTGGTGTCGTTGGCTGGCTTAACGAGGATGCTCCCCTCGCCCAACGTGTAGCTGATCTCGTCACGCATGCTCAGCGTGAGCGTGCCCTTGGGCCCCTTCACGGACAGCGTACCGTCCTGAATGTCGGCAGTGACGCCACTGGGGATCGCCACCGGCCTTTTACCGATGCGGCTCATCAGAACACCTCCGCCAGCACTTCGCCGCCGACGTTCTGGGCGCGCGCTTCGGCATCCGAAAGCACGCCGCGCGGCGTCGAGACGATGGTGATGCCGAGGCCGTTGCGAACATTCGGCAGTTCCTTGGAACCCGAATAGACGCGGCGGCCGGGCTTGGACACGCGGGCCACATGCTTGATCGCAGGCTCGCCTTCGAAATACTTCAGTTCGATCCGCAGCGCCTTGTGCTTGCCGGTCAGATCTTCCGAATAGCCACGGATGTAGCCTTCGCGCTGAAGAACCTCGAGCACGTTGGCGCGCAGCTTGGAAGCCGGTGAAAGGATGGAATCCTTCTTCGCCTGCTGCCCGTTGCGGATGCGGGTGAGCATATCACCCAGGGGATCGGTCAGTGCCATATCGCTTGATCCTTACCAGCTCGACTTCGTCACGCCCGGGATAAGGCCTTTGTTGGCAAGGTCCCGGAGTTCGATACGGCAAAGGCCGAACTTGCGATAATAGCCGCGCGGGCGGCCGGTGGTGTTGCAGCGGTTGCGCACGCGGGTCGGATTCCCGTTGCGGGGGATCTCGGCCAGCTTGAGGCGCGCCAGAAGCCGTTCGGTATCGTCGAGCGACTCGTTGTCGGCGACGGCCTTCAGCTTGGCGTATTTCGCCGCATACTTCTTGACGAGCTTCTTGCGACGCTCGTTCTTGTTGATGGAACTCAGTTTCGCCATGGACTTAAGCTCTCTCTCTCAGCGGCTCACGCCGCTTCCTTCTCTGCTGCCTGATCGGCAGGGAACGGGAAACCGAAGAGGCGAAGCAGTTCGCGGGCCTCTTCGTCGGTCTTCGCGGTGGTGGTGACGATAATGTCCATCCCACGCACCTTCTCGATACGGTCGTAGCTGATCTCCGGAAAGATGATCTGCTCCTTGATGCCCATCGCATAATTGCCGCGGCCGTCGAAGCTCTTCGCATTCAGCCCGCGGAAGTCGCGGATGCGGGGCATTGCAATGGTCACGAGACGATCGAGGAATTCGTACATGCGTTCGCGGCGCAGGGTAACCTTGCAGCCGATCGGCATGCAGCCGATCGGCATGCCTTCGCGCAGCTTGAACTGAGCGATGGACTTCTTCGCCTTGGTGATCACCGGCTTCTGGCCTGCGATCAGTTCCATTTCCTCGGCGGCCGTCTGGACCTTCTTCTTGTCCTGGCTGGCTTCGCCCACACCCATATTGAGCGTGATCTTCTCCAGCTTCGGAACTTCCAGACGGTTCTTGTAACCGAACTTCTCGGTCATCGCCTTGACGATGTCATCCTCATAGCGCTGCTTGAGGCGCGGGACGTATTGATCAGCCATTGACGACCTCCCCGGACTTCACGGCCACGCGGACCTTCTTACCGTCACGCTCTTCGAAGCGGACGCGGGTGGGCTTGCCGTCCTTGGGATCGGCCAGCGCGACTTTCGAAATCGCCAGCGGCGCCTCGCGACGGTCGATCCCACCTTGCGGGTTCGCCTGCGTGGGCTTGCGGTGGCGGGCAGCAACGTTCACGCCATGGACGACAACCTTGCCATCCTTGGGGAGAACCTGGGTCACCGTACCGGTGCGGCCCTTGTCCTTGCCGGACCGGATGACGACCGTATCGCCCTTCTTGATCTTCGCCGAAGCCATCACAGCACCTCCGGTGCGAGCGAGATGATCTTCATGAGGCCGCGGCC
>JAFKKQ010000507.1 GCA_017304505.1 Hyphomicrobiales bacterium
ACGACCTGCACGGAACCGCAGTCGGCTGACTCTCGCCGCTAACCGGCCCGCTTGAAATACTGCACGGCCCGCTCGTGCTTCTCGGCCGCCTGTCGTGTCTTGAACGTGCCGAGGTTGCGGCGCCGTCCGGTCTTTGGATTTTTCTTGCGGGAATAGAGGCGATATTCGCCCGACTTCAGTTTTCGGATCATGATCGGATCACCTTGCCGATGGCACGTGTGAGCTGCGAAAGCTCATCCAGTGCGATGGTGAAACTCGGCGTCAGGTAGACGACATTGCCGAACGGCCGGATGAACACGCCCTCCTCGACAAAACGCGCCCGCAACGCGTCCGGTTCCGCGATCCGTTCCAACTCCACCACACCGATCGCGCCTTGTACGCGTACATCCTTCACGCCGGCGATGTCACGATACGGCATAAGCTCCTGCCGCATCCGGCCGGAGATCGCCCGCACCTGCTCAAGACGCGGCTCGCGCTCGAACAGATCGAGCGAAGCGTTAGCCGCCGCGCAGGCCAGCGCGTTGCCCATATAGGTCGGGCCGTGCATCAGCGCCGCCTTCGGGTCGTCCGACCAGAACGCCTCGAACACCGGCTTGCGCGCGACCGTGGCCGCGAGCGGCAAGGTGCCGCCGGTCAGCGCCTTCGACAACGTCACGATATCGGGCACGACCCCGGCCTGTTCGCAGGCGAACAGCGTGCCGGTCCGCCCGAACCCGGTGAAGATCTCGTCGAAGATCAGCAGCACGCCGTGACGGTCGGCCAACTCGCGCAGCCGTTGCAGCGTTGCCGCATCGTGGAACAGCATGCCCCCGGCGCCCTGCACCAGCGGCTCGACGATCAGGCCCGCGATGCGGTCGGCGTGTCGCTGCATCACGGCGTCGAGCGCCGCGGCCTTGGCTTCGTCATTCGGAAGATCGACAAGGACCTGCTCCGGCAAGATACCGTGGAACAGGGCGTGCATTCCCTCCTCGGGATCGCTGACGGACATCGCGCCCGTGGTGTCGCCGTGATAGCCGCCCTTAAAGGCGATGAACCGGGTCCGCTCCGGCACGCCGCGGTTGATCCAGTATTGCACCGCCATTTTCATCGCGATCTCGACCGCGACCGAACCCGACTCCGAAAAAAACACCCGCTCCAGATCGCCCGGTAAAAGCGCCGCCAGCCGCCGCGCCAGCGTCAAAGCCTGCTCATGGACCAGCCCGCCGAACATGACATGGGGCATCGCCGCAAGCTGCCGCTCCACCGCCCGCCTGATATGCGGATGGTTGTAGCCGTGGCACGCCGTCCACCATGACGCGATGCCGTCAATCAGTTCGCGGCCGTCGGCCAGCACGATGCGGCAACCATCCGTGCGCGCCACGGCAAGTGGCGGCCGCATGGTCTTCATCTGGACATAGGGCAGCCAGATATGGCTAAGCCCGACGTCGTATCCGTATTTCCAATCCTTCGCACCGATAGTATACGGCAAACATGTCATCCCTCGATGAATTCGCACGGCGGAAGC
>JAFKKQ010000341.1 GCA_017304505.1 Hyphomicrobiales bacterium
AGGGAAGCAGGCCCGATCGGCGTCACGGTCACGCCGTTCCGGCGGCCGAGCGAACAAGAACTGGCGCACGACTTCCTCTGGCGCGCGCATATCGCCGCGCCGCGCCGAGGCTTCATCGGCGTCTTCAATCGTTCTCACTACGAAGACGTGCTGGTCGGCCGTGTGCACAAGCTCGCACCCCCGGAGGCGATCAAGGCGCGGTACGAGCAGATCAATGCATTCGAGAAGATCCTGGTGGAGAACGGCACCACAATTCTCAAATTCATGCTGCACGTTTCAAAGAAAGAACAGGGCGAGCGCTTGCAGGCCCGCCTCGACGAGGCGAAGCACCGCTGGAAATTCAACCCGGACGACCTCAAGGATCGCGCACTCTGGGATGAGTATATGGCGGCCTATGAACTGATGCTGGATCGCTGTTCAACCGCATGGGCATCGTGGCTCGTGATCCCGTCCGATCATAAATGGGCGCGGAACGCGGCCATTGCCGCGATCGTGCGTAAAACCCTGGAGGCGATGAATCCCCGCTATCCCAAGCCCGATTGGGATCCCAAAAGTTTCGTCATCGAATAGGTTTTGCGGTGGCTCCGCCAAACGACCGGCGCGGTCCGACCAAGTACGCACGCACCAGATCGACTGCCGTCACGATCAATCCCGCCGCGAGGACCAGCCAGCCGGGACGGATGGTGGCGATATCGCTGAAGTCAAATGCGGTTTGCAATACGCGCAGCGGGGATACGTTGAACACGAGGCCGATGCCGATCGCTTCCGCGATAAATGTCAGGGCCGCAATCGCAATGCTCAACGCAAGGAGCATCCACGTCGGCGGTTCCGCGCGCGTTTTGCGCAATTTCACGATAAGCCGATAGCCGATCATCCAGCCGAACAGGCCGGCCACGAAGGTCGGCACCGAAACATCGGCCTTGGTCTGCTGGAAGAAATGAATCAACGCCAGCAAGCCGATACCGTAGATGGCGTTATGCAGGAACTGCCAGCGCCGGCCGCCCAGTCGCCGCACCATGCCATCGGTTGACGTTGCAGCCAGCGCTGCCAGACCAATCAGTGCGACGAAACCAATGGTGAGGTAAAGCCGCAACGCAATTTCGCTCGCGACCTTCCAAAAATCGAACATCTGATCGGCGACATAAAGCGAGATGTGGCAAGCGGCATAAACAAAGGCACCGACGCCGATCATGCGCCGCACATCAACAAGCTGATTCAAGCGCGCGACCCGGCGCAGCGGCGTGACCGCAAGCGACGTCATCAGGAATATCAGGGCCCAATAGCCGGTGCGGTGGATGACGTTATTGAGAGGGCGAGCGCCGAAACCCTCTGTGTTGAAATCGTAAACTGCAATGACCACCGGAACGAACAGAAAGGCCAGCGCGACCACCCGCAATGCCGAGATTTTGCCGCCCGCGTCGCGCCAGACTTGCCACGGCGCTTTAAGCCGGGCCCTGGTTTTGGGGCCGATGGCGCGCCCCACCGATGTGACTGCGTCGGACATGAATGTCCGGTATCATGATCGCAAAATCTGCGCCAATAACGGATTTGCGATGCGCGACAATCGGCGCGATGACGCGGCCGTGATCGGCTCGATGGCAGAATCAAGCGACAGGATGCCCTCTTTGCGGGGGTTCCACGCCAGTGTTAACCTTCTCAACAATAACAACAATCACAGGGAGGTTTTGATGCGCGCGTTTCGCTTAAGCGTCCTGCTTGCCCTTGCGGTCGTTGTAACGCTGACCATCCCCGATCAGCGGCGGGCCGCTGCCGCCGAACCGGTCAAGATCCGCGTAGGCTGGATCACGACGCCGGCGTCGATGGTCCCGCTGCTGTTCCTTAAGTCGGGCGTCGCCAAGCATCACGGCAAGTCCTACACGTTCGAACCGATCCATTTCTCGTCGTCCACGCTGCAAATCACAGCGATCAGCCAGGGCGAGATCGATATCGCCGGATTCGGCTATTCCAGCTTTCCGCTGGCGATCCAGAACGGCGGGCTTGCCGACCTGCGCATCATCGCCGACGAGATCCAGGATGGCGCGCCCGGTTATTATGCGACGCCGTTTTTTGTGCGTAAGGACTCGGGCATCAACAAGATCGAAGATATGAAGGGCAAGGTCGCCGCGACCAATGGCCTTGGGAGCGGCGTCGATATCATTATGCGCGCCGCACTCAGTAGCCACGGACTTCGGGTCACGCGCGACTACACCATGATCGAAGCGCCTTTCCCCACCCACAAGGCGATCCTCAAGGAGCGCAAGGCCGATCTGGTGGTCGGCGTGCTGCCGTTTGCCTACGACCCGGACTTCGCCGACTTTGCCAAGCCTCTGTTCACCACACAGTCCGCCACGGGACCCATTGCGTTGTCGTTCTGGGCTGCGCGCAAGGGGTTCATCGACAAGAACCGCGCTGCGCTAGTCGACCTGATGGAGGATTACGGCGCGGTGCTACGTTGGTACTACGATCCGGCCAACCACAAAGAGGCCGTGGCGCTCACGGCCGGCTTTCTCAAGCGACCGCCCGCGGCATTCGATAGCTGGCTGTTCACCCATCGCGATTTCCACCGCGACCTCGACGGCAAACCCGACCTCAAGGTGGTGCAGGAAAGCGTGGACAAGGTGAAGGAACTGGGCTTCATCAAAACCGCAATCGACGTCTCCCGATACGCCGATCTCAGCCTGGTTGAGGAAGCAGCCAAGCGGCGGCACTGACGGAACCTGACGCCGCCTGCGTGCGTTGCCATCGTCAGCTTGATGGCAACGCTCAGGAGGGCAGGACCATGGCACGAATCCACGTCATCGGCGGCACCGGCGAGAGCCTCGACATTCCCGCCGTTCGAAAAATCGGGCCCCGCGATTTGGCCGATGCGCTGGCAAGCGGCATTGACGACTTCGCCGCGATGCCGAGCCACGCGGTTTTCCTGTGTCTGATCTATCCGATCGTCGGTTTTTTCCTGGGTGGCCTGACACTTGGCTACAACGTACTGCCGCTGTTCTTCCCCCTCGCCGCCGGTTTCGCATTGATCGGGCCGGTCGCGGCGGTCGGTCTTTATGAATTAAGCCGGCGGCGCGAGCGCGGCCTCGACGCGCACTGGACCCACGCTTTCGACGTTCTGCGCTCGCCTTCCTTGAGCGCAATCGTCGCGCTTGGATGCGTGCTCATGGGCTTTTTCCTGGCTTGGCTGGCAAGCGCCCAGGCGCTCTATGAGTCGCTGTTCGGCGTCATGCCACCATCGTCGTTCGGCCAATTTGTGAGAGACGTGTTCACCACCCCCGCCGGCCATTCGCTCATGCTGTGGGGCAACCTGATCGGCTTCCTGTTTGCTGTCTGTGTGCTGACCATCAGTGCCGTATCATTCCCGTTGCTGATCGACCGAGAGGTTGGCGCCGCAAGCGCTGTCGCTACATCGGTGCGAGTGGTGATGACAAACCCCACAACGATGGCCCTGTGGGGCTTGATCGTGGCCGCCCTGCTTGTGATCGGCTCGCTGCCGGCGTTCATCGGACTTGCGGCGGTGATGCCGGTGCTCGGCCACGCCACCTGGCATCTCTACCGCAAGGCCGTGGTTTAATGACCCACTCGGCGGCGACACACGGCCGTCCGACTCGCATCGGCTCAAAACGGAAAGGCCGCTCCGCCGGAGGCATTGCCGTGCTATAGCTTTGCTTATTGAGCAGGGCGAACGCGAGGAACGGCATGTCATACCCAGGGCTGATTGCAGAGACCGTTAGCTTTCAAGGACACAACGGTGACAAGGGCGAAGCTTATTACGCGCGACCGACCGCGCCGGGAAAAGCGCCAGGCGTTGTACTGATCCATCACCTGCCCGGCTGGGACGAATGGATTTGCGAGGCGACGCGCAAGCTCGCGCACCACGGGTTTTCGACGATCGCGCCGCACCTTTATTTCCGCGAAGGACCTGGCAGCCCTGACGATCTAGGTGCCCGCGTGCGGGCGGCCGGCGGCGTCGCCGACGAGCAAGTGGTCGGCGACAGCAAAGCCGCCGCCGCATGGCTCCGCGCCCGGCCGGAGGTCAATGGCAAGGTTGGCGTCATCGGTTTCTGTTCGGGCGGACGCCACGCCTTCCTGGTTTGCTGCCGCA
Organism: Hyphomicrobiales bacterium; assembly: GCA_017304505.1. GTDB lineage: Bacteria > Pseudomonadota > Alphaproteobacteria > Rhizobiales > Xanthobacteraceae > Z2-YC6860. The sequence continues at coordinate 4,103 of JAFKKQ010000341.1, forward strand.
CGACAGAATTTGACGCGATGGTCGACTGCTGGGGCGGTAACGTCGTCGTCGACGATCCGAAGGCGCTGAATGCCAAGCGGCCGGTGGCTCCGATCGATCTTGCCGACAAGATCAATTGTCCGATCCTCGGCTTGTTCGGCAACGACGACGCGAACCCCACGGCCGATCAGGTCAACCGCACCGAGGCGGTGCTCAAGAAGCTCGGCAAGGACTACACCTTCCACCGCTACGACGGTGCGGGACATGCGTTCTTCAACGCGGCGCGCATTTCCTATCGGCCCGAGCAGGCGGCCGACGGCTGGGCCAAGGTCTTCGCCTTCTTCCATAAGCATCTCGGCTGACGGCCAGATCAACCGGAAAACGACAGGAATTCGCCATGTGCTCTTACATCGTCGAAAAGGCCAAGCTGGTCGGCAGCGCCAAGGGTCCGAGCGGCTGGATGCGGGTCGACACCGCCAACGTTTATTACGATCATCCCTTTCACGCGCCGCTCGACCATGCGCTCGGCATCGACTTCATCTGCGAGGCCGATGGCGGTCGCGAGCGGGTGGCCGTCGAGCTTTCGCGGCAATCGGCGCTGGATTTGATCGACGCAATCAAAGCGGCCCTGGCCAGCGGCGACGCCGCACACGCGCAAGCTCCGCAAGAATGCGTCACCCTTGCGGCATCGCAGGCGGATGTCGCCCGGCTGTTCTAGCCGTCCTTGCGATGGCTAATTGATGAGGCCGGCGTGGACCATAGCCTCGCGCACCGCAGCCTGCGCCTTCTCGGATGCGGGCACCATTGGCAGCCGCACCGTATTGGCGCATTTGCCGAGCAGCGACAGTGCATACTTGACCGGCGCGGGGCTGGTTTCGACAAACAGATTGAGGTGCAGCGGCGTGAGCTTGTCCTGAAGCTTGAGGGCGGTGGCGTAATCGCCCTTCAAGCACGCCGCCTGAAACTCCGAACACAGCCGCGGCGCCACATTGGACGTCACCGAGATGCAGCCGTGGCCGCCGTGAGCGTTAAAGCCGAGCGCAGTGATGTCCTCGCCGGAAAGCTGATTAAAGTCCTCGCCGATCGTCGCACGTTGCTGGGAAACGCGGGCAAGGTTTGCTGTGGCATCCTTCACGCCGGCAATGTTCGGCAACTCGTAGAGCCGCTTCATGGTGTCAACGTTGATGTCGACAATCGAGCGGGCGGGAATGTTGTACATGATGATCGGGATGCCGACGGCATCGTTAACCGCCTTAAAGTGCTGATAGAGCCCTTCCTGCGTCGGCTTGTTGTAATACGGACTGACCACCAGCAAGGCGTCGACGCCGGCCTTCTCGGCATGCTTCGAGAGGCTGATTGCCTCGTCGGTCGAGTTGGAACCCGTGCCCGCCACCACGGGAACCCGCCCCTTAGCCTGCTGAACGCACCATTCTACCACCTGTTCATGTTCCGCATGCGAAAGCGTCGGGCTTTCGCCGGTGGTGCCGACCGGGACCAAGCCGTTGGTGCCTTCGGAAATTTGCCATTCGACCAGATCGCGAAACCCTTTTTCGTCCAGCGAGCCATTCTTGAACGGCGTGACGAGCGCGGTGAAGGAACCCCGAAATCTCGTCTTGGCGGTCATAGTCTTCCTCGATCTACGGTTGCGCGGCACGGCGTGCCGACGGGCGCTGAACTTACCAACAAAATATCGGCTCGGCTTGGTCGATGAAAGCCCCGTGTCCTGTTAATCTCGGCAACCGCGCCAAAGTGTAGCCGCGTTTCTGGCGGATTTAGCTTTCGCCAATGCTATCAACGGAATAGCTATCGGCCGACCGACATGATTCGCAACGCACGAAGGGAGCCCCAATTGGCACCGGGGACGAAGGCTTGTCTGTTGCGGTTGTTCGCCGTTGCGGGCGCGCTTGCAATCATCAGCCCGGCGGCAGCCGCGCCGGATCCGGCCAATCCGCTGCGCGGAACGGCCGTCGCCGCAAAATCAACGGCTGCGCTCGCTGGCACGATTACGCTCGCTGCAAAGGAAAAATCTCGCAGCCGCCACACCCCGTCGGCCAAATCTCATCACGCCAAATCCGGGCACGCTCAATCCAAGAGCAAAGCTCGTGCGAAATCCGGGACGAAGTCTTCGGGGACGTCATCGGCTAAACCCCACTCCAAAGCTAAAGCCGCGCATCGCCCGGTGTCGTCGCCCGCTGCCAAGAAAACCGCCACGGTGCCATTACCGATGGCTCGCCCCGGCGCGACCCGGAAGGCTGCACCGGGTCTTGCCCCTCCGGCTGCCGCCGCATTGCAGCCGGCACTGCCCAGAGAAACCCACGCCGAGACCGAACATTCGTCCGGTCCAGCAGCGCAGCCAAGCAGCATTCCACAGCCCGCCAACACCATCATCACGGCGGCGGCGATCGACGTTTCGGCGATGAAACGTGCCATCGAGATGGTGCGCAATCACAAACAGAGCAGCGCCGACGAGGTGAGGAAAAACATTTCCGATCCCGTCGCTAAAAAGCTGGTGGAATGGGTGATCCTGCGCAGCGACGATTCGGGTGCGGATTTCGCGCGCTATGCTGACTTCATCGCGGCCAATTCTCACTGGCCGAGCATCGTCACGCTGCGACGCAAGGCGGAGGCCGCCGCCTTCCAGGAGCGGCCCGACAACGCCAAGGTCCGGGCGTTCTTCTCGCAGTGGCCCCCGCTCTCCGCCCGGGGGCGACTGGCGCTGGCTCGCGCGCTGTTCGCAAGCGGCGACCGCAAGACAGCCGAGGCGCTGGTGCGCGAGACTTGGCGCTACGACGCCCTCTCGCAGGATATCGAGAAACGAGTCCTCGATGCTTATGGCGACATCATCACCCGCGCCGACGACAAGGCGCGCATGGACCGCAGGCTTTACGAAAAGGACGACACGGATGCGGGCCTGCGTGCGGCCCAACGCCTCGGCGGCCATGAGCCGGCCATCGCCAAGGCCCGCATCGCGATGCTGGGCAAGGGCAGCCACGCGGACGCGGTCAATGCCGTGCCGGCCGCTGCGCGCGACGACATCGGCTATAAGTTCGCTCGCATCCGCATGCTGCGGCGCTCGGACAAACTCGCCGAGGCGGTGGCGCTGATCAAGACCGTTCCACGGCTCGACCGCAGCCACGATCTCGACGAATGGTGGATCGAGCGCCGCGTCCTGGCCCGCAAGCTGCTCGACGAAGGCGACGCCAAGGACGCCTATTTGGTCGCGCGCGACGCAACCCCGCCGACAAGCGACAGCTACCGCGCCGAGCAGCAATTCACGGCCGGCTGGATTGCGTTGCGCTTCCTGCACGATCCGGCAACCGCCTACGCTCATTTCGCCAAGATTTCGGAGGACGCGGACAACCCGATCTCGCGCGCCCGGGGCGCCTATTGGACCGGGCGGGCAGCCGAAGCCATGAACCGCACGCAGGAGGCGCGAGCGCGCTACCAGGAGGCGGCGCGCTATCCGACCGCCTACTACGGCCAGATCGCCCGTGCCAAGGCGGGGCTCGGGGAATTGCATCTCAATCCCTTCCCCACCCTCACCGCAGCCCAACGCGCCAAGGCCACGCACAGCGACCTGGTGCGGGCGGTGGAACTGCTCTACGCCGTCGACGCGCGCGACTATGCCTGGATCATGATGGCCGACCTCGGCGACAAGTCGAACGATCTCGGCGTCATGGTGGTGCTCTCCGAACTCGCGGCCAAGTATCGCGACGCCCGCGGCATGCTTCTGCTCGGCAAGCTTGCGCTGGCACGCGGCTATCGGCTCGAACATGCGGCGTTTCCGACCATAGGCGTGCCCCATTACACGCCGATCGGGCCGCCGGTCGAGCCGGCCATCGTCTATGCTATCGTGCGGCAGGAAAGCTGGTTCAATCCGAAAACGGTGTCGAGCGCCAACGCGCTCGGCCTGATGCAAGTCACGCCCGCCGCCGGGCGCTATATCGCCGGGAAATTCAAAACCAAATTCGATCAGAAACGCCTGCTGACCGACAACGTCTACAATGTGCAGATGGGCTCCGCCGAACTGGGCGACGTCATCCGCGACTATCGCGGCTCCTACATCATGGCCTTCGCCGCCTACAACGCCGGGCGCGGCCGCGTGAAGGAATGGGTCGCCCGGTTTGGCGATCCGCGGGATCCCAAAGTCGATCCGATCGACTGGGTCGAGCGCATTCCGTTCTCGGAAACGCGCAACTACGTGCAGCGCGTCATGGAGAACGTCCAGGTCTACCGCATCCGTTTCGGCGGCAGTTCGCGGCTTTTGATCGAAGCGGATCTACGGCGCGGCGCGACGGCGAATTAGCCGGATGGTGAAAACTCGTTGCTTGGATCCCAGGCGCGCCGAGCCCGAATCCCGAACGGGCGATGAACACTCGGGGCCCGATCCCGGATACCAGACCGGCCCATCAGGCTGCCCCGGAACGACTGTAGAGGGTCCTTGCCATCATTCATTTCCTGCGATTACTGGGTCGTCCGCTCTCGCGGATGATGGTCGGGGTGCGCAGCTTCCTTCACACCAGGGCGCGCTCCAGCGAGGTCGAATCCTATGGCGAACGCCAATGCCCCGTCGGCGGAGAGCGATTCCGAAAGCATCTTCGTCATCGCCCCGGACGGCCTGCCGCTACATGTGCGGGCCTGGGGGCCGCGGCTGGCGCCGAGCCGGCCGGTTGTCTGCCTGCCGGGGCTGGCGCGCACCACGGCCGATTTCGACGACCTGGCTTCGGCGCTGGCCGCCGATCCGCAATCGCCGCGGCGCGTGTTCGCGATCGATTATCGCGGGCGGGGACTGTCCGATTACGACCGCGACCCAAAAAATTACAGCCTTGCCACCGAGCTTGGCGACCTGCTGGCAGTGCTCACCGCGCTCGACGTCGAGCCGGCGGTGTTCGTCGGCACCTCGCGCGGTGGCATCCTTGCCATGCTGCTGGCCGGGGCGCGGCCGACCGCCATCGCCGGCGTGGTTCTCAATGACATCGGCCCGGTGATCGAACCTGCGGGACTGGTGCGGATCAAGAGCTATGTCGGCAAGCTGCCTCGGCCGAAAAGCTTCGAGGAAGGCGCCGATATCCTGCGCCGCCTGTTCGGCC
>JAFKKQ010000496.1 GCA_017304505.1 Hyphomicrobiales bacterium
ATCAGGGGGACGCTCCGGGCAAGCCGCCCCTCTTAAGCGATTGGCCCCGCGCCGTCGAACGGGAAAAACTCCACGAATCCTCGGTTGCAATGCAATAAAAGTAACCTCGTACCGCGCCGCATGTGCTGACGGAAACGCGCTCGGAGGTATCCTGTTAATTGGAGAATACCCTTATCCACCGGTCTGTTGCTAAAATACGACATCGTCATGTGATTTAAATCTGCGGTGGCAAGAGCGCCTTGCTGCGAAGCGATAACCGGCCGTATCGTCCATTCCACAATTTGTGGTGGAGGCTGACTATGAATTTCAAGCTCACGGCCGCTCTTGCGGCAATCCTCGCCCTCGGTGCGGCGCAGACGGCGGTGGCCGCCGACTTGCCGGCCCGGCCCGTCTACAAGGCCCCGGCGGCGCTGCCGATGATCTACAACTGGTCCGGCATCTACATCGGCGGCCACATCGGCGGCGGCTGGAACAACGTCGATGCCACCGATACGCTCGGCTTTCTCGGCGGTGCCGCGTTTGGCGTGGACAGCAGCGGGTTCCTCGGCGGCGGCCAGATCGGCGCGAACTGGCAATGGGGCAGCATGGTGCTCGGCCTGCAGGGCGATATCTCCGCGACCGACCTGAGCGGCAACACCAATCTCGCCCCCTTCGGTCTTCCGGATGGAAACGTCGGCTATGAAACCAGTTGGGTTTCCACCCTCACGGGCCGGATCGGCTATGCCCAGAACAACTGGCTGGCCTATTTCAAAGGCGGCGCAGCCTGGGCCCACAACAAGTATTCTGTGATCGCTCCCTTCACTGGCCTCGCCTTCACCGGCAGCGACACCGAAACCGGCTGGACCATCGGTGGCGGCCTTGAGTACGGCTTCGCGCCGAATTGGTCGGGCTTTATCGAGTATGATTACATCGATCTCGGTTCGCGCGACGTGACCGTGTTCGACCCGAACCTTGGTCCTGCCACCGAGTCCGTCAAGCAGAACATCCAGATGGTGAAGGCCGGTATCAACTACCGCTTCAACACAATGGGCGGTCCGGGCGGCTGGTAAGTCGACCTATCGACTCAATCTGAAATATGAAAGCCCCGGACCGAGTCCGGGGCTTTTCTTTTAGACATGACCAGGCAGAGGATTACGCCAACCAGCGAAAGGCTTGGCAACCCTCCGACACAACCTTAAGAGCACAATAAGGTAACTTTATACCTCACCGCGCGCACGGCGGCAGAAACGCTCGGAGGTATTTAGTTAATGGAAAAAGACCTTATCCACCAACCTGTTGCAGAAATACGACATCGCTATGCGATCTGAGTCCCCGGTGCGATGCGCATCTTGCTGCGAAGCGATAAGCGGCCGTATTGTACCTCTTACAATTTGTGGTGGAGACTGACATGAATTTCAAGCTTGCGGCTGCTCTCGCGGCCATCATCGGCCTCGGTGCGGCACAGACGGCGGTGGCTGCCGACCTTCCGGCGCGGCCCGTCTACAAG
>JAFKKQ010000497.1 GCA_017304505.1 Hyphomicrobiales bacterium
CCGGTGTTCGGCGCTGACGTCATGGGTGCGCGCGGCCGCAGGCCATGCAGCGAACGGAAGCGCAACCGACGTCGCACCGCTGACGGCCGGTCGGCTATAAGTTTCGCTGTTCAGCAGCGCACCCGTAACCACGAAAGCCGTCGAAAGGCAGAGCGTTCCCAGCGCCGCAATCAACACGATCGGAATCTTCCTTGGAAAATAGGGAATGTTCGACACTGTCGCCCGTGAAATGACGCGCGCATCGGCCGGCGCAGCCGCAATGCTGTCACGCGCTGTCGCTTCGCGATATTTCGCGAGATAGGACTCGAACAACTCACGCTGCGCCTTGGCCTCACGTTCGAGCGAGCGCAATTGCACATCCTGATCGGTGGTCGATGCTGTCTGCCGCTTAAGTTGATCGAGATTCGCGGTCAGGCTTTCGAGCCGGCCGCCAGCCACCTTGGCTTCGTTTTCGAGCGCACGGGCCCGTTTTTCGGCTTCAGCGCGAATTTGCTGGTCGAGATCGGCGATTTGGGCACGCATCTCCTTGATGCGCGGATGTTGCGGCAGCAGCGTGGACAATTGCTCGGAGAGTTGTCCACGCAGGGTCACGCGCTGTTCCGAGAGCCTGCGGATCAGATCGGAATTCGCCACATCGGTCGATTCAGGCGACGCCCCCGAACGCAATGCCTCGCGGATCATGCGCGCGCGCACCTCCGCGTCCGCTTTCTGGGCACGGGCCGCCGAAACCTGGCTGCTCAATTCCGTGAGCTGCTGATTGGACAGGCTGGTGTTGTTGCTGCCGACAAACAGGTTCGACTTGGTACGGTAATCCTCAACCTTGGCCTCGGCCTCCGTTACTTTTTTGCGCAGCTTATCAAGTTCGCCGGAAAGCCATTTGCTCGCAGAGCGCGCCTGATCCTGTTTCGCGATCTGTTGGAACACGAGATACTTTTCCGCAATCGTATTGGCAACGCGGGCGGCCAGTTTCGGGTCAGCCGACTGAAACTCGATGGCGATCACCCGCGATTTGTCGACGGCATAGGCCGACAGCCGTTCGTAATAAGCCGCAAGCACGCGCTCCTCAGTCGTCATCGACATCGGGTCTTTGAGAATCCCGAGTTTTCGCAGCACCGACAACGGCGATGCCTTTCTCAGCGCTGCATTGAACTCCGGCACGTCGGTCAGCTTGAGATCGTCGATGACCTCACGCGCCAGATCGCGCGAGAGCACAAGTTGAACTTGGCTGGTGACAGTCTCCTGATCGACTGGGCTGCGATCGGATGTTGCCTTTTCCGCTTCCGGGCGCAGAAAGATGTTTTCGCGTCCCTCGACCAGGACGCGGGCTTCCGACTTGTATTTCGGTGTCATCGCACTGACGGCGGCAAAAGCGCCTCCGCCAACAATCAATGTCAGCCCAATGATTGCAAGCTTCCGACGCCAGACGGCGCGGGCAACCGTTCCAAGATTCATCTCCTCGTCGGCCAAAGCCGTGCC
>JAFKKQ010000342.1 GCA_017304505.1 Hyphomicrobiales bacterium
ATGAAGCATCCTGACGCCCCCGACATCGACATCACCATGTCCAAGGACTAGGCGCACAGCCGGCGGAATCGAGCATGTCGCGGCCCATCCTTTATTTCGCCCGCCACGGCGAAACCGACTGGAACCGGGAGCGCCGGCTGCAGGGTCAGCACGATATCCCGCTCAATGACCTCGGCCGCGTGCAGGCATCGCGCTGCGGCGCGGTTCTGCGCGGATTGTTCGAACGCGACGGCCGGTCGGCTGTGGACTGCGATTACGTTTCAAGCCCGCTTGGGCGCGCCCGTGAAACGATGGAATTGATGCGTGCGGGCCTGGGGCTTGAGCCCGCCGCCTATCGCACCGACGCTCGCCTCATGGAAATGTCGTTCGGTCGCTGGGAGGGCTTCACCTTTGCCGACCTGCAGGCGCGGGAGGCTGCGGCATTGGCGGAGCGTGAGCGCGACAAATGGGGTTTCGTGCTGCCGGGTGGAGAAAGCTACGCACAACTCCAGGTCCGGGTGCGGGCCTGGTACGACAGCGTGGAGCGCGACACCGTGGTGGCGGCGCATGGCGGCGTCTGCCGCGTGCTGATCGAGCATCTGGGCCTGGCGCCGCCTCTGGCGGCGTCGATGGGCGACATCGGACAAGGGGTCGTCCACGTGTTTACCGGCGATGACATGACCCGCCACGAATGAGAGCAAGGGGAACTCAAAAATCGAAGCGGCCGGACGTTGGTCCAGCCGCCTGATACGAAGTGCTGAGAAGCATTTCGCGAAGGAACAAGGTTCGCCGCGGCGAGCCGCGGCGGCGCTTGCTTACTTCGACGATTCCTTCTTCGCGGCCTTCTTCGCTTTCTTCTTCTTCTTCATCGCCATGGCAGCCATCCTGTGTCTGTGAGAGTTGTCCGCGGTGGCGGCTCGATCCGGGCTGATTTGCCGGCCGCCCCCACCAAAATCGAGCATGCCATATCGGCTCGTTCCGCGCAATGAGAAAATGGAAAAAACACTTATATTTCCGTAGCTTAACGGACATTCAGATTCCAATTAATCGACGTTCAGGCATCTGAATGAACATTCATCCCGCATCTCGGCTTTGACCCGGAAACAAGCGCGGGCTACGACACCGCCCGAAGCGGAACTGTCATGTCATTCAATACTTTCGGCCACCTCTTTCGGGTAACGACCTTTGGCGAGAGCCACGGGCCTGCAATCGGCTGTGTGGTCGATGGCTGCCCGCCGCGCATCCCCCTGAGCGAGGCCGATATCCAGCCCTACCTCGACAAGCGGCGGCCCGGTCAGTCGCGCTTCACCACGCAGCGCCAGGAACCGGACACCGTCCGCATCCTGTCCGGCGTCTTTACCGACGGGGATAGCGGCCAGCCGGTCACCACCGGCGCGCCGATCGCCTTGATGATCGAAAATGTCGACCAGCGCTCGAAGGACTATTCCGCCATCAAGGACAGCTACCGTCCGGGCCATGCCGGCTACACCTGCGATGTTAAATACGGGCTGCAGGATGATCGTGGCGGCGGCCGGGCCTCCCCGCGCGATACGGCGATGCGGGTGGCGGCCGGCGCCATCGCGCGCAAGGTGGTGCCGGGCCTCAGCGTGCGCGCTGCATTGATCCAGATGGGGCCGCACAAGATCGACCGCGAGGCGTGGGATTGGGCGGAGGTCGAGCGCAATCCGTTCTTCTGCCCGGACGCCAAGGCCGCAGCGACGTTCGCGGATTTCCTCGACGGCGTGCGCAAGCAGGGCTCGTCGGTCGGCGCCATCATCGAAGTGGTGGCCGAGGGCGTGCCGCCGGGGCTCGGCGCGCCGATCTATGGCAAGCTCGACGGCGATCTGGCCGGCGCGGTGATGGGCATCAACGCGGTCAAGGGCGTGGAGATCGGCGCCGGATTCGCGGCGGCGATGCTGTCGGGCGAGGACAACGCCGACGAGATGCGGGTCGGCAACGACGGCAGGCCGCGGTTCCTGTCCAACAACGCCGGCGGCATTCTCGGCGGCATTTCGACGGGGCAGCCTGTCGTTCTGCGCTTTGTCGTCAAGCCGACATCGTCGATCCTCACGCCACGCAAAACCGTCGATCGTTACGGCAACGAAACCGAGGTGATGACCAAGGGCCGTCACGACCCCTGCGTCGGCATCCGGGCGGTGCCGATCGGCGAGGCGATGGTGGCGTGCGTCATTGCCGATCATTATCTGCGTCAACGCGGCCAAGTCGGCGAAACGCCCGCGTGGCCATTCAAGAAGCCCGCGGTCTAACGCCGGCGCGAAGGAGCATCCGTGACTGAATCCCATCAACGTGTTGAGGCGGCCGTCGCCGCCTTTGCCCGAGGCGAAGTCATTGTCGTGACCGACGACGACGATCGCGAGAACGAAGGCGATCTGTTCGTTGCGGCATCGTTGTGCACGGCGGAGAAGATGGCGTTCATCATCCGCAACACATCGGGCATCGTCTGTGCGCCGCTCTCCGCCGATGAAGCGCGGCGGCTGCGTCTCGATCCGATGGTGGCGGCCAACGATGCGCCGCTGGGCACCGCATTCACCATTACGGTCGATGTCCGCCACGGGTTGACCACCGGCATCTCGGCGGAAGAGCGCAATAACACCGTGCGGGCCTTGGCGAACGGCAACAGCGGCGCCGCCGATTTCGTGCGGCCCGGCCACGTCTTTCCGCTCGTGGCCAAGGATGGCGGCGTGCTGATGCGCTCCGGCCATACCGAAGCGTGCATCGACCTTTGCCGTCTCGCCGAGTTGCCGCCGGTCGGCGTGTTGTCGGAATTGATGAACGACGACGGCACGGTCATGCGCGGGCCCGATGTCGCAGCGTTTGCCGCGCGTCACAAGCTCGCGCAAATCTCGATTGCCGACCTGATCGCCTACCGGCAGGCGAGGGAGAAGCTGGTCAAGCGCGTCGGCGAGTTTCCGGTGAAAAGCCAGATCGGTTCGCTCGCGGGCTATGCCTATGTGACGCCGTTCGATGCGGTGCATCACATCGCGGTGGTCTACGGCAAGATCGGCGACGGCCAGAACGTGCTGGCTCGGCTGCATCGCGCCGACATCATCGGCGATACGTTCGGCCCGACCAATTCGGTTCACCTGGCTCTCCAGCGGCTCAAGGAGGAGGGGCGCGGCGTTATCGTGATTCTGCGCGACGGCGCGGCCGGTGTGCCGACCCACGGAATTCCGTCCGACGACAAAAGCTCCGATGCGGTCCGCAACCAGCAGTGGCGCGAAGTCGGCCTCGGTGCGCAAATCCTGAAAGATCTCGGCATTTCTTCCATCCGGTTGCTGACGTCGTCCGCCCGGCGCACCTATGTGGGGCTGGCCGGGTTTGACATCGAAATCACCGGGATCGAGCCGATCGACGGATAGGCGCGGACCCGCCTTTCCTGCCGGGCTGCGTCGTGCGACCATCGCTCGATCCTGGCAGAGGAGGCGCCTATGCAGCGCCGGATGTCGGTGGTTGTCCGTGCTGCGGCCGCGATGGCGGTCGCCGTGCTGTTGGCGGGGCTTGGCTTTGCCGCGCCCAACAGCCCGCGGATTCTGGTTCAGAAAAATAGCGCGGCCACGCCGGTCGACGTGGAACTGGTGCTCGCGGTCGACGTGTCCTACTCGATGGACCCGGATGAGCAGGCGCTCCAGCGTGAAGGCTACATGGCGGCCATCACCTCGCGTGAATTCCTGCAGGTTTTGAAGCAAGGCATGCACGGCCGCATCGCCATGACCTATTTTGAATGGGCCGGCATGCACCATCAGCAGATCATCGTGCCGTGGCGGCTGATCGACGGTCCCGAATCCGCCGACAGCTTTGCCGCCGATATCGGCCGCGCCCGTTACACGCGCGCGTCGCGCACGTCGATCTCGGGAGCGCTGCTGTTCGCGACGCCATTGTTCGACGGCAGCGGCTATCGCGGCGTTCGGCGCGTGATCGACGTGTCGGGCGATGGCGTCAACAACAACGGCCCGCTGGTCACGACCACGCGCGATGAGGTTCTGGCCAAGGGCATCACCATCAACGGGCTGCCGATCATGCTGAAGCGGCCGAACGCCAGCACGATGGATATCGGCGAACTCGACGTCTACTACGAGGATTGCGTGATCGGCGGTCCCGCGGCTTTCGTCATCCCGATCAAAGAGCGCGACCAGTTCAAGGAGGCGATCCGTACCAAGCTGGTGCTGGAAATCGCCGGCCGCGTGCCCAAGCACCCTATCGCTCACCCCATCGTTCCTACCTCCGCCGCGCAGCCGCGTGTGTCATGCACCATCGGCGAAAGGCTGTGGCAGGAGCGGTGGGGGAATTGAAGTGATCCTCAGCGCTGCAGACGAGCCACGATTTCGACATGCGGCGAATGGCGGAACTGATCGACCGGCGTGACGGCGGTCAGGCGATAGCCGCCGTCGGCGAGGATGCGGGCATCGCGCGCGAAGGTCGCCGCGTTGCACGACACTGCAACAACGACGGGGACCGCACTTTTCGCAAGCTCGCGGGCTTGCGCCTCCGCGCCCTGGCGCGGCGGATCGAACACCACGGCGTCGAAACGTTTGAGCTCCTGCGCGACCAGGGGGCGGCGGAACAGGTCGCGCGTTTCGGCCTGGATTGGCTTCAATCCCGGTGTGTTGTTTGCCGCCTGCCGGAGCGCCGCGACGGCCTCCTCGTCACCGTCAACGGCGGTGACGCGGCCTTTCTCCGCGAGGCGCAACGCGAAGGGGCCAAGCCCGCAAAACAGGTCGGCGACGCTCTTGGCGGCGCCGGCGTGCTGCGTGGCCAATCGCGTGAGATGATCCTCGCCGGCAACGGTGGCTTGCAGGAACGAGCCGGGCGGCAGCGCCACGCGCGCACGGCCGAAGGTCGCTGTCGGCGTGGCTCGTTGCGCGATCAGTTCGCCATGCCGCGTCAGCCGCGCCAGGCGGTGCGCGGCGGCGATCTTCGCCAATTCCGTCATTGCGCCGCTCTGCAGCGAGCCGGAGCCGCGGATGTCCATGTCGATCCCGGCATCGGTTGCGGTCACCTGGATGTCCAGCGGCTTCTTGTGTCGCGCCAGTGCCGTAGCGACCGCTCGTGCCGCATCGATGGCGCCGTTAAGCCCCGGCGCCAGCACCGGACAGCGGTCGATGGCGACGATGCGATGCTCGCGCGCCGCGGCAAAGCCGACAGTGGCGTTGCCGCGTTGATCGACGCGGGCATGGAAGGTGGCGCGCCGCCGGCCGTCGCCGTGGGCGTCGATCGGTTCATCGACCGTTGCCTCGAGGCCGGCCTGCGCCAGCGCGGTGACAACGAGGCTTCGTTTCCATTCCCGATAGCGGTCGGCGGCCCAATGCTGGATGGCGCAGCCGCCGCACGTTCCGAAATGTGGACAGAACGACGCGACGCGCTCCGGGCTCGCCACGTCGATCCGCACCAGACGGCGGCGGTCGGGATGGCCGGGCACGGGCTCGACTTCGACGGTTTCGCCCGGCAGCGTATAGGGCAGGAACAGCGGCCCCGCCGGTGTCTCGGCCACGCCGTCGCCGCGATGGGCCATGCGGCTGATGATGAGACGTTCGGTCATCGCGGTGCGATCAGCCTTCAATTCGGAGTGGCAAACTCGGGAAGATAGCCGCGCTTGGTCAGCGCATGGAAGCGCCAGATCAAGAGCACGGCATAAACCCCGAGCCCGATCGAAAGCCCGATCCAGATGCCGACCGCGCCATAGCCGAGCGGGAACGCCAGCGCATAGCACATTGTAAATCCGATGGCCCAGAAACAGATCGCGGCGAACAGCAGCGGCGTGCGGGTGTCGTTCAATCCGCGCAGCGCGCCGGAGGCGACGGTCTGCACGCCGTCGGCGACGAAGAAACTTGCACCGACCAGCAGCAGGATGGCGGCGAGCCGCAGCGTTGCGTCCATTGCATCCGTGTCGAAACCAAGGAACAGCAGCGGGATCAGATGCCGAGCCAGGATGACCATCAATGTCATCGCCGCCATGAATGCGGCGCCGAGCGCGATGGCGGCGGCGCCGGCGCGGCGTGTGGCCGCCGAATCGTAACGTCCCGCGGCGTGACCGACGCGGACGGTCGCCGCCATCGAAATCCCGAACGGCACCATGAACATGATCGAAGCCGTGGTGAGGGCGATCTGGTGCGCGGCCAACTCTGTCGTGCCAATCCAGCCCATCAGCAATGCCGCCGCGGCGAACACGCCGTATTCCAGCAGCATCGTTCCTGAGATCGGCGCGCCGATCTCGAGCAGTTTGCCGAGCAGCGGCCAGTCCGGCACCCAGAAGCGGCCGAGAACGTGATACTTCTTGAACGGCCGGCAGGCGTAGCACACCCACACGCCGGCGATGCACATGCCGGTGTTGACGATGGTTGTAGCAAGCCCCGCACCCAGCATCTCCAGTCGCGGCAGGCCGAACTCGCCGTAGATGAGGGCGTAGGCCAGCAACGTATTGATGGGAATCGCGACGAGCGTGATCCACAGGCCGGGCTCGGGCCAGTTCAGCGATTGCATGAAACCGCGCAGCGCAATGAACCACCATGCCGGCACGAGGCACCACGCCAGGCCGAGCAGATAGGTCGATGCCAGCGCCGCCGCCTCCGGCGTCTGTCCGAGCGCGAGCAGGATGTCCTCGCCGTAAAGCTGCGAGACGGTGAGGGGAATGCCGAGCAGCGTCGCCGCCCAAAGGCCGACGCGCAGGGCACGGCGCACCATGCGCGGCTGTCGCGCGCCGTAAGCCTGCGAAGCCAGCGGCGACACCGCGGAGACGATGCCCATGCCGACCACGAAGGCCGCGAACAGGATCGTGTGCGCCAGCGCCGACGCCGCGACAACCCGATTGCCGAGGCGGCCGAGCAGAGCGAGGTCGCTCGTCATCATCGCGACCTGCCCGAGTTGCGTCAGCGCAATCGGGAGCGCGAGCTTGAATGTCTCGATCGTCTCGCTGCGCCACACCGGCCCGCTCGCGGGCCGCCGCGCGGCGCTCGCGAGCGTTTGGTCCGGCATTGTCATTTTGTCGTTTCGCTGGTCCTGGGCGCGTTAGTGGTTTTGGGCGCGCCGTCGGACTACGGGCCGATCATGGAGGAATTGCGAAACCCGACGCGGTGCGAGTCAGGAGTTCACCCGCCGTGACCTTTCGGCCACGGCGAACGATTGCGGTGATGTGTCGATCAACGGCGATGATGGATGCGGCCGCGACGCTGGCCGCAGCAGCGGTCAGGCGAGCTTGACGGTCTCGGTCTTGACGTCCTTGCCGAGCGCCTCGAACACCTTCTTGACGATGCCCTTGGTGTCCAGGCCGGCGCGCGCGTACATCGCGGCGGGGGAATCCTGGTCGATGAAAATATCGGGCAGGACCATCGAGCGGACCTTCAGGCCGCGGTCGAGGGCGCCGTGCTCGGCCAGCGTGTGCAACACCTGCGCGCCGAAGCCGCCGATGGAGCCCTCCTCGATGGTGATGAGGACTTCGTGTTCGCGGGCGAGCCGCAATACCAGATCGGTGTCGAGCGGCTTGGCGAAACGCGCGTCGGCGACCGTGGTGGAAAGGCCGAACGTCGCCAGTTCCTCCGCCGCCTTCAGCGATTCCGCAAGGCGCGTGCCGAGCGACAGGATCGCGATCTTGCTGCCTTCGCGCATGATCCGGCCCTTGCCGATTTCGAGCGGCTTGCCCTCGGCCGGCATCTCGACGCCGACGCCTTCGCCGCGCGGATAGCGCAGCGCCGACGGGCGGTCGTCGATGGCGACTTGCGTCGCCACCATGTGCACCAGGTCCGCTTCGTCGGCCGCGGCCATGATGACAAAGCCGGGCAGGCAGCCGAGGTAGGCGACGTCGAAGGAGCCGGCGTGCGTCGGCCCGTCCGCGCCCACGAGGCCGGCGCGATCCATCGCGAAGCGCACCGGCAGCCGCTGGATGGCGACATCGTGCACCACCTGATCGTAGGCGCGCTGCAGGAAGGTGGAATAGATCGCGCAGAACGGCTTGTAGCCTTCGGTCGCGAGTCCCGCGGCAAAGGTCACCGCGTGCTGCTCGGCGATGCCAACGTCGAACGTGCGCTCGGGGAATGCCTTCTGAAACAGGTCGATGCCGGTGCCTGACGGCATCGCCGCCGTGATGCCGATGATCCTGTTGTCTTTCTTGGCCTCTTTGACGAGGCTCTCGCCGAACACCTTCTGGTAGGCGGGGGCATTCGACTTGGCTTTGGCCTGGATGCCGGTGGCGACGTCGAACTTGACCACGCCGTGGTACTTGTCGGCGGAGTTTTCCGCGGGGGCGTAGCCTTTGCCCTTCTGCGTGCGGCAGTGGACGATGATCGGGCCGGTCTTGCTGTCACGAACGTTCTTCAGGACAGGCAGGAGCTGATCGAGGTTATGGCCGTCGATCGGACCGACGTAATAGAAGCCCATCTCCTCGAACATCGTGCCGCCGGTCACCATGCCGCGCGCGAACTCCTCGGCGCGGGTGGCGCCGATCTCGAGCGCCTTCGGCAGCTTCTTGGCAAGCTGCCGGCCGATGTCGCGGAGCGAGCGATAGGTGTGGCCCGAGAACAGCCGTGCCAGATAACCCGCCATCGCGCCGACCGGCGGAGCGATCGACATGTCGTTGTCGTTGAGGATGACGATCAGCCGCGAGTTCATCGCGCCGGCGTTGTTCATCGCCTCGTAAGCCATGCCGGCCGACAGCGCGCCGTCGCCGATCACGGCGATGACGTTGTTCTTGCCGCCGGAGAGATCGCGCGCCACGGCCATGCCGACGGCGGAGGAGATCGAAGTGGACGAGTGGGCTGCGCCGAACGGGTCGTATTCGCTCTCGGCGCGCTTGGTGAAGCCGGACAGGCCGTTTCCCTGGCGCAGCGTGCGGATGCGGTCGCGGCGACCGGTCAGGATTTTGTGGGGATAGGCCTGGTGGCCGACATCCCAGATCAGGCGATCCTCCGGCGTCTTGAAGACGTAGTGCAGCGCGACCGTCAACTCGACGACGCCAAGGCCGGCGCCCAGGTGGCCGCCTGTGACTGCAACCGCGTTGATCGTTTCGGTTCG
>JAFKKQ010000498.1 GCA_017304505.1 Hyphomicrobiales bacterium
GCGTTGGAGCGGTCGGCATTGAGCGTGCCATAGGTCTTGTAGGCAATCTGGAACGGCGAAAGCTCGACACCCGCATCGAGCTGAAGCGGACGATCGGCGCCGAAATGCACCACCTCCGAATTGCGGGGTGCATCGGCCTCGCCTGCACGAAGCGTTGAACTGACCGCTGTTTCGACGTCGCCCATGCCTATGGTTCCAGCGGCCATCCGGGGGCGCGCTTGTAGCTGGATAGGTAGGGATCGGCGGCGGCCTATGTCAATGTTTTCTTTGATTTAATGCGTTGGCCCACGTATCAATGAGGCTGATACGCCCATGACCCAGAAGCCCACCGACAAGCCTTCGCTCGGCGATCTCCGCAAGGAGATCGACCGCATCGACGAGACCATGCACCGGCTCCTGATGGAGCGCGGCGACATCATCGACCGCCTCATTTCGGTGAAGAAGACGCAGGAGTCCGGCTCCGCCTTCCGCCCCGCCCGCGAGGCCGACATGATGCGCCGCCTGGTGCAACGCCATCATGGCATCCTGCCGCTCGACACCGCCGAGAGCATCTGGCGGGTCATCATCGCCACCTTCACCCATGTGCAGGCGCCGTTCTCGGTCCATGCCGACCTCTCGGCCGGCGACGCTCCGATGCGCGACAGCGCGCGCTTCCATTTCGGCTTCACCGTTCCGTTCGTGCCGCACATGGGCGCGGCCGGCGTGGTCGAAGCGGTATCCGAATCCAAGGGCGACCTTGGGCTGGTGCCCGCGTTCGCCGCTTATCGCGGCGGCGCGTGGTGGACCGCGCTCGAATTCGAAAGCGCACCGAAGATCATCGCCCGGCTGCCATTCATCGACCGCCCCGATCACCCGGCCCCGCTCAACGTATTCGTGGTGTCGCGCGCGGCGGCCGACGCGATGGTGACCGAGGTCGAAACCTGGAGCGTGCGGGTGTCGGGCTGGGGCGCCGCGGCGGCCGGCGCAGTTGCGGCGCTCGCCGAAACCATCGCGGTCCCCGACAGAGCCTTCGACGGCGCGGCGCTACTGGTTTCGGTGCCCCCCGGCGGCAGGCTCGCCGACATCACCGACGCCCTTGTCAAAGCCGGCGCCTCGGTCCGCTCCACGGCCCTCGTCGGCAGCCACGCGAACCGCTACAAGGTGCCGGTCGAGAACGGTCCTTAGGCACCCAAAAGGCATCCCAAGAACCACCATACGTGAGAGCCACCCTACGTGTCGCCGCCCGCGAAGGCGGGCGGCCCAGAAGCCACCGCGTTGCCCCAACCGCACCGATCGTGGTGACTGGATGCGCCGCTTGAGCGGAGCATGACGAGCCCCGAGGAACGAGAATGACTGCGACCCGCCCCCAACCGCGCCCCGGCGTGCTTGCCATCGACGCTTACGTCCCCGGCAAGAGCAGCGCTCCCGGCGTGGCCAAGATCTACAAGCTGTCGTCCAACGAGACGCCGCTGGGTCCCAGCCCGAAT
>JAFKKQ010000499.1 GCA_017304505.1 Hyphomicrobiales bacterium
CGAGCAAATCCTTCACGGAGTGGATTTTCGTGCCGGGATAGACGGAAAGAATGACGGGGCCCTTGGCCATGACGCCGATCGGCTCGAACGCCTTGATCGGGTCATACGGCAGCTTGTAGAGCCACGGATTGACCGCATGCGCCAGCGAAATCACCAGCAGCGTGTAGCCGTCCGGCGCCGCCTTTGAGGCAAGCTCGGTGCCGATCACGCCGCCGGCGCCGCCGCGATTGTCGACGATGACCTGCTTGCCCAGGCTCTCGCCCAGTTGCTGCGCGATCACGCGGCCGACCACGTCGTTACTGCCTCCCGGCGGGAACGGAATAATGAGCCGCACAGGGCGGTTGGGGTAATCGGATTGCGCCGCAGCGGGCGCCAAAGGCGCGGCAAGCGCCAATGCGGCTGCCAGCATGACCGGCAGCCTGGAAAACAGTTTCGGCATCGTTCGTCCTCCCTCGAGCCTCTATCTAACCGTCAATTCAATCGTCGTCATCTGATCCAGATCGTCGCCGAACCAAGCCTTGATCGCCGCCTCGCGCTTGGCAAGGTATTCCGGCCGACCGTCCTTCAGGACCATCGGTATATCATGCCCCGGGATCAACACATTCCCCGGACGCTCGCGCCACAGTGTCCAAATTGACGCAATCGAAGCCTGGCTGACAGCTTGGTCATAGGTGCCGTCGGCACGGCCGGACAGCATTTCCGCGCGGTTTTTGGCCGCATCCCCCGTAAAAATCACGTCATGCCGGCTGCCCTTGAGCCGGTAGAGCAGGTGGCCGGGCGTGTGGCCCGGAGCAATGTGGGCGGTGATGCCGGGCATCACCTCCTCGCCGTCGGCGGCGGCATGCAGCGTCTTCCATCCCTGGAGCTTCTCGACGTAAAGCTCCGGCACCGGGCCGATGCCCCAGGGCACCGTGGCGGCCCATTCCATCTCCTGTTTGCCAAGCACGATGCGGGCGTGACTGAACAGGGGCCAGTTCAGGCAATGGTCGTGGTGGGCGTGGGTCAGCAGCAGGTCGGTCACATCGGACGGCTTGAGTCCGCGGTGCTTGAGGCGCTCGGCCAGCGAGACGCGGATATTGAACCCGCCCACGTCCACCAGCGCCACCCGGCCGTGGCCGCGCAGCAGCACGATGGTGCTCCACCCCAGCCCGCCGTGGCAGACCGACTTGCCAGGATAACCCTGGACGATGACGTCGATGTCATAGCCATCGAGTTGCATTCCGTTCTCCGTGATTGATCCGCCGGTCGGGTGGGCGCCCGTCAGGGTTTGATGTCCTTGATCTGCATATCCTTGATCTGTCTGGCACGCGCGGTTGCGGCGCCAAGCAGGAAGGCGAGGTCGGTGCCGGTCGACACATAGCGCGCACCCATGCGGATGTATTCGGCCATCAGGTCCGGCCGGCTGGACAGTCCACCGACGCCGCAGTGCTTGCCGTGACGGCGGCAGGCGTCGATGACGGTCTG
>JAFKKQ010000500.1 GCA_017304505.1 Hyphomicrobiales bacterium
TCATGCGTCTCCGCTCCTGGAAGTCCAGTCCTTTCTTCGGCTACACCGGAGAGAGTTCGCTGGACTGTGCTGCCCACCCGAGCGGTCATGCCGATGCTCTCTTCCATGGAGACTCGGAATGACCGATACGGTCCTCGCCCAGTTGGCCGCCCTCAAAACGGCGCCCATTTGCGCGCTCAAGCAGAAATGGCGCGATCTCTTTGAAACCGAGCCGCCGCCCTACAACCGGCGTTTCCTAGAGCACCGGCTTGCCTACCGCATCCAGGAGTTGGCCTACGGCGGCCTCAAGCCGGAAACGCTGAAGTACCTACGAAAACTGGCCGAGGAGCTCGACGGCGGCGATCCGAAACGACGCCGCCAGCCCGCCAAAGATCGGCCGATCTCCGGCACGCGGCTCATCCGCGAATACCAGGGCGTCGAGCACTGCGTCACCGTGCGCGACGACGGCTACGAGTATCAGGGGCGGTCCTACCAATCGCTCTCAGCGATCGCGCGCGCCATTACCGGCACGCGCTGGAATGGACTGCTGTTCTTCGGCCTGAAGAACCGGCAGAGCGCATCATGAAAAGGCCGATCGTCCGTAAGCTCCGTTGCGCGGTCTACACCCGCAAATCCTCCGAGGAGGGTCTGGAGCAGGAGTTCAATTCGCTGGATGCTCAGCGCGAGGCCTGCGAGGCCTATATCGCCAGCCAAAAGGCCGAGGGCTGGGTGCTGGTGCCCGACCGCTATGATGACGGCGGGATCTCCGGGGCGACGCTGGAACGGCCTGCGCTGAAGCGGCTTTTGGCCGACATCGAGGCCCAGCGCGTCGACATCGTGGTGGTCTACAAGATCGACCGGCTCAGCCGCGCGCTGATGGACTTTGCCAAGCTCGTCGAGGTGTTCGACCGTAACAACGTCACCTTTGTCAGCGTGACCCAGTCGTTCAACACCACCACCAGTATGGGGCGGCTGACGCTCAACATCCTGCTCTCATTCGCCCAGTTCGAACGCGAGGTGATCGGCGAGCGCATCCGCGACAAGATTGCCGCCTCCCGCAAGCGCGGGATGTGGATGGGCGGCTTCGTGCCGCTCGGCTACGACGTCAGGGATCGGAAGCTGGTCGTCAACGAGGCCGAAGCCAGGAAGGTCCGGATGATCTTCGAACGCTTCGTCAGGATCGGCTCCGCCACCACGTTGGTGCGGGCGCTCCGTGCCGAGGGCATCACCGGCAAATACGGCAAGCTGGTCGACAAGGGCACCATCTACAAGCTCCTGAACAACCGCACCTACATCGGGCTCGCCGTGCACAAGGGCACGGCCTATCCCGGCGAACACAAGGCCATCATCAGTCAGGCACTGTGGGACAAGGTCCACAGCATCCTGGCCGACAGCCCCCGCCGGCGGGCCGCCCGGACCCGGGCGCAAACGCCAGCCTTGCTGAAGGGCTTGATCTTTGGACCGACGGGTCGGGCGATGACGCCC
>JAFKKQ010000501.1 GCA_017304505.1 Hyphomicrobiales bacterium
CTCATCTAACGGATGTCGAGCACAAGATGGCGCGCTTGGCCGCGCTGCGGAAGGAGCTGCGCGCTATGATTGAAAATAGCACGCATGGCAGGATAAGAGAATGCCGCGTTATCGAAGTTCTTTCAAACTTTGGAAAATAACTGGAATTTGTCTCGGAGAAACGATCCCTCTCGCCTGAAAACAGCCTATTCGTTTCAATGAGCTTGTTCGTTTCAACAAGGAAAAAAAATTTATGCGCTAGGTCGCGCTGGAGAGCGGCTTTTTCGGCACCACTAACCTGCCGCGCCGCTATGAGCAGACTGTCAGCCAAGCGCGGGCGTGGTACACTTGAAGGCGTCAGGAAGCTCCCACTCGGCAATCCCTATGCTCAAGACGCTTTCTATACGATTAGCCAGATCACTCATTATTGGGTTTCTCGGGGTGCTGGCGAATGTGTCTGCGACGTCTTTGGCAGCGGCAGATGCGTTCGATTTGGCCAAAGCAGGTTTTGCTGCGAAAGAGCGTCGCGATTGCCTGCAAGCTATTGGGCTTTTCAACGAGGCAATTCGTCAGGGCAATTTCGATAATGAGCGTTACGGCTTCCTCGTCTACAGCCGAGGTGTGTGTTACGAGAGCATGGGAATTCGTGACAAGGCGCTCGCTGATTTCGACACCGCCATTGCGTTGTTGCCTCGCTTTCCTAACTCCTACATCTACCGCGGCCTAATTTGGACATTCGAGCGCGAATATGATCGGGCCATCGATGACTTTCTTCGCGCGCGCTTACTAAGTCCGAAGGACCCGCTGATTTTCAATAACCTTGCGGGCGCTTATGAAAAAAAGGGCGATCTAGATCGAGCGATCGAAAGCTATGATGAGGCTGTGCGCCTCCATCCAGGTTATGCAGAAGCCTATTATAATCGCGCTGCCGTCTTTGTGATGAAGGGTGATTTGCAAAGGGCGCTTTCCGATTACGAGCAGGCGATCTCACTGCGGCCGGCGTTTGCGGAAGCAGTAGGCAACAGAGCCGCTGTGCATCTGATGCTAGGAAACTTTGAGAAGGCGATCGCGGATTTCGGCGCAGCAATCCAGCTCAGACCCCAGAATGCAACTTTTTGGGCAAATCGGGCCAATGCAAATTTGACAATGAACAACTCTGCTGCGGCGCTTGCTGATTTCGATCAGGCGCTTCAACTAGCTCCCGGAGACCCAGCCATCTATCTCGGCAGGGGACGAGCCCGACTTTTTGCCGGGGATAATGCGGCTAGCATCGAGGATTTCCAAACCGCGGTGCGTCTGCGGCCATCCAATCCGTATGCAATTATCTGGCTCCACATCGGTCGTGTGCATGGAGGAGAAAATGACCGCTCGGAGCTCACCGAGAACGCTTCAAAAGTAAGGCGAGATATGTGGCCGGCGCAGGTGCTCGACTATTATCTTGGTACGGTCGATTCAGGGCAAGTTCGGGCGGCATCCCGTGTCGGT
>JAFKKQ010000343.1 GCA_017304505.1 Hyphomicrobiales bacterium
GAAGTCGGGCTCGGCGAAGACAAGGGCGGCGAGCGCCGCTCGAGAGGCTGAGCCTTCGCTCTCGGAGCGGCTCAGGCGCCGGGCTTCAGATCCAGTTCCTGCCAGCGAATGCACGCCACGTTGCGACCGCCGGCCTGATCGTCAACCTGTTGGCGCTGGCGAGTCCTCTCTTCATCATGAACGTTTACGACCGCGTCGTCCCAAACGGCGCGATCCCATCCCTGATCGCTCTTTCGATCGGGATGATAATCGCGATCGTCTTCGATTTCATAATCCGAATTGTCCGCAGCCGCATTATTGATATGACGGGCAAGAAACTCGACGTCACGTTAGCCTCCCATATCTTTGAGCACGTCATCGCGATCAAAATGGCGCAGCGGCCGACTTCGGTTGGCGTTCTCGCCAATCAAATGCGCGAATTTGATTCCGCCAAAGACTTCTTCACATCCGGGAGCGTCGTTTCCGTAACCGATCTCCTGTTTGCCATTCTGTTTATCGTTCTTCTCTTTGTCATTGCCGGCCCTCTTGCGTGGATACCGATCCTCCTGTTGCCGTTGATGATCGTGGTTGGCTTGGTGTTGCAGTTCCCTCTCGAACGGGCAATGCGCAAGCTCCAGGCAGAGGCCGCAGCCCGTCATGGAGTTCTCGTCGAGTCGCTTGCAGGAATCGAAACGGTTCGGGCGACGGCAGCCGAAGGGCGAATGCAAAAGATCTGGGAACAATCGGTCGCCGCCACGGCTCGCTCCGGCGAAGATGTGCATTTCTGGTCGTCGCTCGCCTTGACCAGCGCGAGCGCGGCTCAACAAATCAACTACATCTGCATGGTTATCGTCGGCGTCTTCCTGATACTCGACGGCCGGCTCTCGGTTGGCGCGCTCGTAGCGGCGACGATGCTGTCCGGTCGAGTGTTGGCCCCGATATCCGGGATCGCCTCTGTCATTAGCCGGGCCGCGCAGACGTTTGTATCGTTCAAGGCGCTCAATCGGATTATGTCGCTCGAACGAGAGCGGCCGCCCGAGCGCACCTACATTGCCCGACGTATAGAATTGGGTTCGATCACCTTCGATAACGTCACGTTCCGATATCCCGCCGCAACGACAAATGCGCTTGAAAAGGTGTCCTTTCGTATCAACCCGGGCGAGCGCGTCGCCGTCATCGGCCGCATCGGATCGGGCAAGACAACAGTCGGCCGCTTGGTGGCGGGCTTCTATGAACCTGCGGACGGGTGCGTCCTGGTCGACGGTGTCGATATTCGGCAACTCGACCCCGCCGATCTTAGAAGCGGCGTCGGTTTCGTTTTGCAGGACACCGACCTGTTCTACGGCAAGCTGCGTGACAACATCGCTCTCGGAAAGCCAAGCGCAACCGACGAAGAGATTCTCGCTGCGGCACGGCTCGCCGGAGTGGAATCGTTTATCGCCTCGCATCCGCTCGGCTACGAAATGATGATTGCCGAGGGCGGGCGCAGCCTTTCGGGAGGCCAGAAACAGGCCATTGGCCTTGCGCGCACGCTCATCCGCCAGCCAAAGATATTATTCCTCGATGAGCCAACCGCTCATTTCGATACCCGCAGCGAGGGTGAGTTCCTGCATCGGCTGAAGACCCTTGCAGACGACAACCGCACCGTTCTGATTTCCACTCACCGGCCGTCGCTGCTGTCGTTCGTGAACCGGATACTGCTGTTCGAACAAGGCAAATTAATTGCCGACGGTCCACGCGACAAAATCATCACATTGCTTCGCAACAGCAACCAGCAACGAAATCCGCCCTTAACGCCAGCTCAAACGGTGCCCAACGCCAGTGCGTCACGCTGATTTCGCTTTTGCCAACGATATCCGAACGGCGGCGGCACTAAAAACGCCGCGAACGTCGCGCCTGCTTTTGCTTGCGACAATAACAATGCTCGTGTGCGGTGGCATTTGGGCACATTACGCCGTGCTTGATGAGGTCAAACGCGGCGCCGGTCGTGTTATTCCGTCGCGCCAAATGCAAGTCGTGCAATCTCTCGAAGGCGGAATCATCAGAACAATATTCGTTCAGGAAGGCGATACCGTTAAGGAAGGGCAGCCGCTCGTCCAGATCGACGACACCAAATTCAGATCCGACTTGGGTGAGCTTCGAGCCAAGCGCGATGCCATCGCGGCGAGTCTGAAGCTGTTGAACCGTGAGGTGGAGCTCACCAGCAATCTATACAAGCAAAAGGTCGTTCCCGAGATTGAAATGCTGCGCCTGCAACGGCAGGCGGCAGACGTTTCCGGTCAGCTCGCAGTCATTGAAGAAACCATAAAATCCGCCAGGGATCGCGTTCAGCGCACCGAACTCAAAGCGCCGGCCTACGGCATCGTGAACAAAATCAACGTGACAACGATCGGCGCTGTTGTGCAACCGGGGGCGGAAATCATGGATATCGTGCCTCTTGACGACACCTTACTCGTCGAAGGCCGCATCCGTCCGCAAGATATTGCGTTCATTCGTCCCGGCCAGTCTGCCGTTGTCAAAATCACGGCCTACGAATCGACCGTATATGGTTCGTTGAAGGCAAAGGTCGAACGCATCAGCGCTGACACCATTGAAGAGAAGGCCGATAAAAACGACAAGCCCCAGACCTTCTATCGCGTGATCGTTCGCACCGACAGGAACTATCTTGGAACGCAACAGCACCCCCTACCGATCATCCCGGGGATGATTGCAACTGTTGAAGTTTTGACGGGGCATAAAACCGTTCTCGATTACCTGATAAAGCCCGCCAGGCTGCTGCGCGACGAAGCGTTAAGAGAGCGCTAAGTACAATTGTCGCGATTTGAATGAATTTCATTCTCTTGCATTTCACCAATCGACCAATAAACGCCGCCCAAGTTAGCGCTATTTAACCGTGTCGAAGCACGAGCCGGCGTATCTCGCCCCTTAACAAACAGCCGGGGAGATACGGTACAGCCAAGTGCCGATCCAACGCCCCGGTCAACAGGGGCGTTAGACATGTTGACCCGTTCGTATGGGCGCGGAGTTGCGTGCAATATCGCGATCCTCCTGGTCTCGTTTGCGGTTCAATCGGCCGCCGATGAAACCACCTCCGACATAACACCTCGGCAGACCGTCCCAAGTCTGGCCGCCAGCTTGACATCCGCCAAGCAGCCGCTCGTTTCGACCGGCGGTCTCACCGAAATCGTGTATCCGGCCGCCGGCGAAAACGGGCTGCCGCCCAGCAAGCCGACACGCGAACCGCGAGCCGCGTGGTCTCCTCCAGCTCGCTTCTTTACGATCAACCAGGTTCTATCGAAACATCAACACAACCCTTCGTCGAATGCGTCGATGCGGTTAGCTGCTGTCAATCCGACAGATCGGGCGTCCGATTCCACAACGATCAGGATTCCGCCCACCCGCGGCGATGAACCGTTCGGCTTGTTTACGTTCAAGGCACCGGAAGGGCTGCTTTGGGGTAAATGGCGCAAGGTTAAATCGGATCTCCAGGCGGCGATGCCCGCTCTCTCGCGTTGCCGCAGCAATCATGACGATTGCACACCAGGCGCCTCTCGATTTGTCGCAATCGTAGACCAGGCAAAGGTAAGCCACGGACGCGCCCGGCTCGAGTTCGTCAACCGGAAGATCAATCGTGAGATTCGCTATGTCTCCGACATGACCCAATGGGGCGCCCTGGACCGATGGTCGGCGCCGCTGAATGCCGACAAACGGGGCTCGTTCGACACTGGCTTGGGGGATTGCGAAGACTACGCAATTGCGAAATACGTTGCGCTCCGCGAGGCCGGCGTGCCCGACAAGAATCTCCGTATCCTATTGGTACGCGACAACAACGTTCGGATGGATCATGCGGTGCTGGCTGCCCGTGAAAACGGACGCTGGATTATTCTGGACAATCGTCGCTCGGCGCTGGTCGAGGAGGAGGATACGCGGTTCCTGACGCCGCTGTTCGCCATCGACAACAGCGGCGTAAAATTCTTCGCTGCGCCCTATGCCTTATATAGCTTGGATAGTCAGTTGGTGGCGTATTCGGCCGAGATCGGCCAGACGATCGCGGTCGGAGCGGAAGAAAACGGCTCCGATATACTGCCGACCTATGCCGGCGGATCGGCCGGGCTGCCGCTACTCATGTAAGGAACTCCGCCGCCGGTGCAGCCGTAACGACGAAGCCCGCCGCGATGGTCGCGGCGGGCTCTTCATTTCTGCTGTCGAAACAATCAGACAATATGGATGTGCGATTGATCGATGGTTCCACCATTCTCGAGAACCGCAAGCTGCACAGGAGCGGAGGCCCCGCCGCTGCCGTCCGCGTCATATAGAAGAGTATGCGTCGATGTGTTGAAGTGGAAGCGTTCCGCCCCCGATGAGAAGTTGTTGGTCGCATCCGACCCGAACATGCCGGGCGCGCTTGCGTCAGTGCCAGCCGTAAGCCCGCCGCCGAATGCCGCCGCCAGGATATCGATCGTATCACCCTCGGCCATATTGAAATCGAGGATGTGATCGAGCCCTTCGGTGGGCGCCGTAAACTTGAAGTGATCCGCGCCCGACCCGCCATGCCAGTATATCGACCTGGCCGTCAAGGCCCGTCAGCGTATCGTTACCGTCTTCACCCAGCAGCGTTGTAATCAAACTCGTCGTCTGCAAGCCAAGATCGTCACCAGATGACCCCTGGGTTGTGTGAACATCCGGCGTTAGCGTCACCGAGACCGAAGATGCCTGCGGATCACCATCCCCATCCGTGGCAATGATCGGCGTCATGACATCGAACGGATCCACGGCATTTGCCGTATCGAATGTGGCAGGACCGAGAGTGAAGGTCTTCGACCCCGTTCCTGTAATTTCGATTGCGCTGAAGGGGTCCGTGGTTGCCGTAACAGTGAAAGTATCGCCCTTATCCATGCCGCTGAGCGTCCATGAACCGTCGCCGTTAATGGTCGCTGTCGGAGCTGTTCCGCCGGAGCCATTGGTGACGGTCACTATGATCCCGTGCGCAATGCTTTCACCCGAAGGGTCACCGACAAACAGCAGATCGTTGTCGGCGTTCAACGCTTTGATTGTAAACGACGTCGTGCCGTTGGTTTTCGTCAGTTCCTGAGTGAAGGACGTCACTTCATAGTGGTTGGTATAAGTGGTGGTCCCTATGGTATTGCCTGTGCTCTCATTCGTGACGAAATCGAACCGAATGGTCTCGCCGTTACCGATACTCTGTCCCGATCCCACACCGAAATTCCCGGTGCTCGTGTTGACGGTATTAGTCCCGTTAGCCGTAACCAGAAGATCGTTTGGTGTATCCGGGTCGGTCAACTTGTTGAAACCTACAACGTTGACGTTTCCTCCGCTCGGGCTTGCTCCTTGAGTGGTGAACTCCGAGCCGTTGAACAGCGTCCCATTGAGGGTGAAATCCCACGTCCCGGTATCCGGATGGAGAACCTGAGTGAAGGCCAAGTCCGAACCGTCTGCGTCCGAACTGACTCCCTGAACCGTATGGGAATCGACGATGTGATAGAAGAGTTGTTCACCATTCATATAGACGTCGTTACCGGCAGCGTCCTTAACGGCATCCCCCTCATGGACGTTGAACACCACGTCTCCGACGCCATCCGCACCGGCATGCGAAGCAAAGTTCAATGGCCCACTCAAGACGGCGTGGTTCACGTCTTCGCTGAAGATCTGTTCCGGCGTAAACGCGGTCGGAACATCGTCCCGGACCGCCAGATTGACCGCTCCCGACACATGGTCGCCCGATGTGTCCGTCGCGACCACTTGCAGGCCGTTGATGGTTACATCATTGGTGCCAAGACCCGCCGTTTGCAGCAGGTTGTCGATTAACGTCGCCGTCACCGTCGGCGTAACGGAATTTCCGGGCGCAGCCGCGGTATTCGTTAGCGACAAGACGACGAAGTCACCGAGGTCGACCGAACCAACGTCCTTGATCAGAGAGCCGATCAACTCTCCCCCATCAAGACGCCACTCGAGATGATACCCAGCCGCAAGACCCGTAATGGTTGGTGCCACCCAGGCCGGATCGCCCGTCGGATTGGCGAATGCAACCATAATGTCTTCGCCAGTAGCCGTGAACGTAATGCCAGAGGTCTTCTGATCCGTTTCGCCGCGGCTTGCGGGATCTGTGCCCGTTACAACACCGGCGGCCAAATCGGCCGGCACCGGACTTGCGTCGAGCGTCGTATCGAGCGCTGCTTCATTGACCGAAAGGGAAACCGTCCCCCCGCCGGTCGGCACCGTGTTGGTATTGACGTGGACTGTTACAGTCGCCGTCGAGGTGTCCCCATCCCTGTCCGTGATCGTGTAGGTGAACGTGTCGTCGCCGACAAACACGCCGGTCGGCGTATAGGTGAAGGTGCCGTTGTCGTTGTAGACAACATCGCCGTGAGCGCCATTCGTAGCCGTGATCGTTCCCGGTGTCGAATTGGTGGTATCGACTCCGTCGGCGCCGAACACGTCGTTGCCCAGCAATCCGCTTAGAATCGTCTCGCCGGTAATCGGTGAAGCGACCGTATCGTCATTCGCCGTCGGAGCGTCGTCCACGATCTGGATCTGGAACGTATCGCTCGCGTCGTCCGCCGGGTTGCCGTCGCTGTCGGCGACCTTCACCGTGAAGCTCTCGTACGGCGTCAGGTCCGTGTCGTTGTCGACGTTGTGGGCCAGCGTGTAGCTGTAGCTCACCGTCGTGCCGACAATCGAGGTGATCGTCAGCGTGCCGTAGTCGCCGCTCACCGTCGCGCCCACCGCGACCGCAACGCCGTTGATCGTCACCGTCGAGGCGCCGTCGCCATTGGTGTAGCTGAACGAGCCCGTCGTCGTCTCCGAGTCCGTCCCCGAGGCCGAACCCGCAGGCAGGCCGTCGTGCGCCGGAAGACCCGCCTCGCTCACCTCCGTGCCAGGCGCGCCGGCCTGCGGAACGCTCACCGTCGGCGTGTCGTTCGTCCCGTTGATCGTGATCGTCACCGTCGTCGTCGACGGATCGCCGTCATTGTCCGTGATCGTGTAGGTGAACGTGTCCGTCAGCGTATCGCCCGTGCTCAGCGCCTGGACCGCCGGGTCGGTGTTGTTGAGCGTGTAGACATAGTGGCCATCCGCCCCGATCGTGATCGAGCCGTGGTCGCCCGTAACGGCGGTGCCCACATCGCCGGCCGCAGCCGACGACGTGTCGCCGCCGGCCTTCACACCCGTCACGCTCGCGCCGTCAGCACCCTGCACGTCGGCCGTGCCGCCGCCAACGCCCGTGATCACGTTGCCGTCCGCCGTCAGCGCAACGTCCTCCGTCACGCTGTCCGTGTCCGCATTCGCCGTCGGAGCGTCGTCCACGATGTCGATCGTCAGTGTCGCCGTTGCCGGATCGCCATTGCTGTCGACGACCCGGACCGCGAAATCCTCATGCGTCGCGTCGCCCGACGTGTTGTCCGCGAGCGTGTAGGAGTAGCCGTAGCCCGTCCCCGGCGTGCCGGTGATCGTCAGGTCGCCATACTGGCCGTGCACCACGACGCCAGCCACACCCGCGTTGGTCACATCGACCTGGTTGCCGTCCTTGTCCGTCACATACAGATGGCCGATCGTATCGCCGCCCGTCGTGATGTTCAGCGAACCCGTCGCCGTCTCGCTCGGATCGCTGTTGTTCGTGCCATTGCCGTCGGCGATCTCGCCCGACCCCGCAGGCTCCAGGCCCCGCGTCGGCAGGCCCGCCTCGGAGGCCTCGCTGTTGCCTGATGCATCGGGGCGGTCGGGCAATACTTCAATCGTCGGCAGACTATTCGGAGCCTGGCTAAAAAGCGCGGCGGGCTCGATGTTGTGAAACTGAATCGGTGGCAACTCTTCCGCCGGGAGCAGCGACAGCGGCGTCGGTGTCGACAGCGGATCCACAGATGGATCGTGGAAATCCGCACCCGATGCGGTCGCCGCTCCACCCGTACCCGCCGCCGGCAAGACCGATTGATCGACCGTTATTGGAAACTGCGCAGCAAATTGCGCACCCGTCAGATCCTGATCCTGACCAACCCCAACAACGATGTTCGAAAGAACCCCGCTGGAATCAAAAAATGGCTGAATGATCGCCTGACTTCCATCGGCGAAAATGATGTGAAGCGTTTGATCGGTGTTGTCATGGTAGAGCGTGATCTGCTCGTTCGCGATTGCAGTAAAATCGACCTTCACGGTCCCGGTGAAGCTCGCATGAAAGACCTCGGACTGCCCGGCTGCCGGCTTCGTGATCTTGATAACCTGGACTGGCGAGGCTGCATTGGCAGGAGCCGACTGCGCCTGCGCGACAACGAACGGCCCGTTCATAAAAACCTCCCCCGTGCGTCCGAGGATCACGATTTGATCTGGAAATTAGCGACTTTAAGAAAAAACGTATTCGCGCTGTTAGGGTTTGGTCAAGTATTGTTGGGGCTTTATTAGGGTTAAAAAACCCCTTTATTTTCGTTCGGTTAAGATCGGAAAACGACTAACGGCAAGCTGCTTTCCAGGCTCTTCTTTGCGATCCAAATAATATAACGAATAATAATGACCGATAATGATGACAAAGGTCTGTGCAATGGCCGCAGCAGGCGCCTTGTGCTATTCGACGCTGTTTGTCAGTATTGATTGATAGGTGGAGGCGGAACGTTATGAAGACGAAATGGAGCAACCGCGCTCAAGGGGCGGCAGCCTTGTTTTTTGCTGCTGGGGTGGCCGGTTTTTGCATGATTCAACCAGCGGCCGCCGAGACATCGAGAATGTGGCTCGCCTGCGAAAACGGTCGAAATTATCCGATCCACCCCATCGCAGCATCGCGCGAACATGATCTCGTTAGCGGATACCTCATTAGCACCGGTCGGGGGCGTGGCATCCACGTTCGCCTGGTTCCAATGGGAGTTGGCTATCGCTACGCCGGTCCGGGAATATGGTTCGACGGACTGCGCGGAGAAGCCGTCCTGAACTGGGGCAAGCCCAACGCCACTCCGTGCACGGTAGTCCAGGAATAGGCACTCAGGTCTCGCCACAGTTAGGCGAGCGCAATCGACGCGCTGGTCACGACTATATCCGCCAGTGATCGTAACGGTGGGCCCAAACGGCAAAACATCACTTGCCAATCATGCCGAGATGGCAGGCCTACCCGTCGGCTCAAATTGCCGATGCTGCCCTGCTACTTAATCCCACCAGCCATATTTGCGGCGAGCGTAATGCGGGATCGGGTCACAATAATTGTACCAGGAATAAGTCTGTTCAACCCATCGTAGACAGGCGACGCCAGCGGCCGGCGCTTTGAGCGGGATGACGGCTTCCCTATGTCGCGACACCGGGAGATCTGCAGCGCTGGCTGCTTGCATCGCAGAAACGCATAGGACGGCACCGATAAAAAATGCGGAGCGCATCACTGAATCTCCCAGCTTAGAATTAATAGCCTCAGCTAATCATCTTTCAGCAGATGCTTCAACCTTTAAGAACCGACCCGAACGCGGATCAGCTGACCGGGCCTTAATCTGCTCGCCTACTGAATAGCCGGCATCGCCTCGATTACGCCGGATAATATGGCTCTTTGGCGTAGAGACTTGGATGAATTCCTGTCCGTTAAGGCATAATTTTTCCCCTTGGAGCTGCCTCGTTTGTGGTCCAGGTTCTAGAGCGTTTTCGAGCGAAGTGGAGACCGGTTCGCGTGAAGAAAACGCGTCAAAACAATAACCTAGAGCTTTGCATTTGATTCCATCAAAAGCAAAAACGCTCTAGGCAACTTCCCAGGCTGTTGGAGTTTGTCGTGTGAACTCGTTCGGCGTCAAGTTGCCGGGCGAGGTATAGGGTCTGTCGCTGTTGTAGTGGCACCTCCATTCCTCGATCCGTTCGATAGAGTCAGCCATCGACAGGATCGCACCCACGCCCGTTGTGTAGTGCGATCCAACAACGTGTTAGCTCTCGTATCGAATACAAAGGCCAGCGTTGGTGTTGCTGCGCTCCCCATCGCGCTCGGTGATGCGGAGCCTGACTTGGTACGTGTGCTTGGACCGATTCCGGAACTCACCCACGCTTGGCGCGTACTGGCGCATCCTGACACGTGGCATCGGCCGCGCGTGGCAGCTTCCTTCGATTTTGCCGCTCCTGAAACTGGTGCACTCGGACCAATATTGATCGGCTAATATAGCATTGCGAACTTTACCGGCCCGACAAATCGAACCGCCAACTAGCGATGCGAACCTGCGCCCCTGGTTTCCAAGCTGTCACCAAAGCGGTCACTCACCTTCCAATTGACGGAAAAGTGGCCGTACAGTTCACGCCAGCAGGCAGTTCGTGCGTTGGATTAGCCAACAGAAGGCGAACCCCAAACGTGTCGCTGGCAGCGTCGAGCACCTTGTCGATGACGGACACTGTGGCGGAATAAACGGCTCCCGCCGGCTGACTTGGACGAATCTCTGCCTTCATGCCCTCCTTGATCAAGGGAAAGCCAACTATCGGCAGGTGGACTTCAACGCGGAGAGGATCGATCTGGGCAATCTTCATGATCTTGGCCTGCTCAAAGACATTCTCTCCCGGCGCCATAATGCGCTTGGTGACGTAACCATCGATCGGACTAACGATCGTACGCTGAGCCAGGAGGGCAGCAGCGCGCTTCATCTCGAGGACAGCAAACTCCTGATCAGTTTCCGCTTGGCGAAGCTGCAGGACAGCCTGCTGCTGCTCGCTCAATGCCTTCTCAAGCTGGGCGGTGGAGGAGATTTGTTTGCCATGCAACTCGGTCACGCGAGAAGCTTCCTTTTTCAGGAGGTTCGCGCGCTCCCGACCGAGATCTATGATCACAGTCGATTCCGCACGAGCCTTCGCTAGATCCAAAGATGCCTGCTCAAGATCGGAGCGAAGCCGTGCGACGACCATGCCTTTCGTCACGCGGCTGCCCTGATCTACCAGCAACTCCTCCAGAATGCCGGTCACCGGGCTGCCGAGCTCGGTCGCGATAAACGGCTCGATGATGCAATCGTGTGGCCTGTCCAGGACAGAGGAGGGATCCGCGGCGGAGGCGGGCACGACGAGCACAGCCACCAGTATCATGGCGGCGATTGTAGCCTTTAGCATGATCCCCCCTTATTCCCCTCGCCCGCTGAACGCGAGCAGATCCTGAAGACTGTCGTCGCCGTGTAGCAGGCGCTTGCGGATTCCGCCGTGGCGACGCTCGGTGGTCCGCTGAGCCAAACTGAAGAGCATCCGGGCCAGCCAGTCGGGCAAATGCGCACGACGCGTCGACCATCTATCGAGCAGCCAGCCAAATACGCCACGCACCAGCTCGTCATCGAGGCTGACCATAGCCTGCCCCTCGCCGAGGTCGCCCTGGCGGCCGCTGCGGCCGAAGAGCTGACGATCAATGCGGCCGGCCTCATGACGCTCGGACGCTATGACAAACAACCCACCGGTTTGGGCAACCCCCGGAGCGAGGCTGATGTCGGTTCCGCGCCCAGCCATATTCGTAGCCACCGTCACCCGGCCGGGCTGTCCCGCTTGGGCCACGATCTCGGCCTCGGCCCGGTTCTGTCGCGCATTGAGCACACTGTGCTTGATACCGGCTTTGTTGAGCAGCTCCGAAATGTGCTCGCTATCCGCCACCGATCGCGTACCGACAAGGACAGGGCGGTCAGCTGTGTGAAGTTGCGCCACCCGATCCGCGATCGCCTGCCACTTCGCTTGGGAAGTTGGATAGATAAGGTCGCCGTGTATCGTCCGCCGCTGGGGTCGGTTGGTCGGAATGCGGACAGTGTCCAATCGGTAGACCGCCCACAATTCACCCGCGACCTCCCGCGCGGTGCCGGTCATCCCCGCCAGCTTCAGATAACGCCTGAAGAAACGCTGATAGCTGATCCGCGCGAGGGTCTCCTGCCGGCCAGAAATTTCCAGCCCCTCTTTCGCCTCGACCATCTGGTGCAGGCCGCGCTCCCAGGAGCGATCGGCCATCACTCGCCCCGTATACTCGTCGACGATGCGGACCCGCTCCTCTTCGACAATGTAATGCTTGTCGCGCGTATAGAGGTGCACGGCCGCCAGCGCCTGACGTATGATGTCTTCGCGATGGCCCGGAGCATTCCACACGCCTCCGTAGCGGTCAGTGAGGCGCTTGGCATGCGCACGACCGAGATCGGTCAGGTCAATGCGGCGCTCGTGTTCGCTGACCAAATAGTCTCGGCTGGCATGCATTCGCCGGGCCGCGTCCAGCGCCTGGCGGTAGACTCGCTCTTGATCACCCGTACCCCGGCCTCCCGAGATAATCAGTGGTGTGCGCGCTTCGTCGACGAGCACGCTATCGGCCTCGTCGACAATCGCGAAGCACAGGCCACGCATTACAAGCCGGGCGGCGCGCGGGTCTGCGCGGTGCAACCCTTCGATCTTGAGGTGGAGAGCCCGGCTTTCCTGCTGCAGCAGGAGGCGGTCCTTCAGATAGTCGAAAACCACCTGCTTGTTCGTGCAATAGGTAATCGAGCAACCATAGGCATGGCGTCGCTCGGGCGGGCTCATCCCCTCCAAGATCGTGCCAACGCTGAGGCCCAATGCGTCATAGAGCGGCTTCATCCAGGCGGCATCGCGCGCGGCCAGGAAGTCGTTGACCGTGATGATGTGAACCGGAATGCCGGCGAGCGCAGCCGTCGCCGCGGGTAGCGTTGCGGTGAGCGTTTTCCCTTCACCCGTCTCCATCTCTGCGACTTTGCCGCGCATCATTGCCCAGCCGCCAAGCAACTGGACGTCGAAATGACTCATCCCAAGCTTACGGCTCGCCGTTTCGCGGATCACCGCGAAGGCTCTGGCTACCAAATCGGGTCGCAAACCATTGCGGTGCAAATCGCGACGCAGAACGGCCACGGCTTCATCAAGTTCTTTCGGCGCAAGCGATTCGAGATCAGCGGATGCCTTGGCGACCTGCCGCAGAAAGCCCCGATCAAGGTTATAACCGCCAAAACGTTGGAAAAAGGCGCCGCACATGGCGCTGGCGGTGCGGTCCAGCCAGCTTTCCCGCTCTTCCTCCCGCTCGGGATAAGTACCTGCCGCAATACCGGGCCGGAGCAACACCGCTTCAGACATCGAACAGCCTCAGGAAGACTTGACGGATCCAGCGATAGAGCTGGAAGCCGATCGGCTCGGTGCCATGATCAAAACGAACCTTGACGCGCTGGCCAATGAACGCGCGGTCGTCAACAGCCGGAAGTGCGATCTCATATTCGAAATAGCGATCGAGGGCCGTAACGCCTCGGCTGTCGCGCGGATCGATGGAGATGCTGCCTCCACCCATCGTACCGAGGGCCGGTGTGGGGAGTGCCCTTAATCCCTCCGGCACTTCGCGGACAA
>JAFKKQ010000344.1 GCA_017304505.1 Hyphomicrobiales bacterium
TTTCGTTGAATCGCGAAAATGGTCCGCTCTTTCGATCGGGCGCGTTTTCTTAGCGCGACCCGGTTCCCGTTTCGCTCGAAAACGCTATAGGCCCGCCGTTCGCGCTTCGCTGTCAGGGATTTGGCGTGGCCGGTGCGGCCGGTGGCGGCGAAGCATCGGGCACGAGGGCAGGCGGCACCGGCGCAACCGGTGCAGGCGCCGCGGCCGGCGGCGGTGCGGTCCAGGACTTGTAGTCCGCTTCCGACACGCTCGGCAGCTTCTTCAAAAATGCCGTGACCGCCCAAAGATCGTCGTCTTTGGCGCCCGCGAGCGAGAAGCCCGGCATGCCTGTCATGTTGATGCCGTTCTTGATCACCCAGAACAGTTGTTCCGGCGTGCGGTCGTTGACGACCTCCTTAAGGTCGGGCGGCTCGGGGCGCAGGCCTTCCGAAAACTTGGCCCAATCCGTTCCCGGGCCGCCGTGGCAGTTGGCGCAGCCGGCTGCTGCATAAGCCTTGGCGCCGGCGGCGACCTTTGCCGGATCGGCGAAGCCGGCCGGCGGTGTGTCCGTGGCATGATGCTTGATCGAAGCGGTGCGGACCTGGACGAGCACCCATTTCACAATGCCCGGGTCCTCGGCCGTTCCGGCGACGCTGTAAAATCCACCAAAGAAATAGGCACCGGCCGCAACCGCAATCACGATCGCAAGCGCGCCGATTCCTGCAAGAATTCGCATGACATAAACTCCAATGGCCCCCGCCACGCGCATTATAAGCGACAGCCGGCACCTCGGGCAGGCCCGATCAGCGAGGTTGTGGAGAGAGAGCCGAAACCCCGCTACGATCTGCCCACCGCGCCGATCCGGTGCGTCCTGTCCCGGTGCGTTTTGCCCCAAACGGAGTTGCCTCATGCCCAAGGGTTACTGGGTGACCATCTATCGCAGCATTTCCGATCCTCAGAAGCTTTCGGCTTATGCCAAGCTCGCGCCGGCCGCGACTGCGCCGTTCGGCGGGCGCTATCTCGCGCGCGATACGGCCGCGAACGCTTACGAAGCGGGCCTTCAGGAACGCATCGTCATTTCCGAATTTCCAAGCATCGAGCAGGCCCGCGCGGCTTATGAAAGCCCGGGCTATCAGGAGGCGCTCAAGGCGCTCGGCGACGGTGCGGAGCGCGACGTGCGGATTGTCGAAGGCGTTGAATAACCGCGGCGTTGCATTCATCGTGTCGACGGCGCACTAAGTCGCGATGGCCGTGTCCGACCTGCCGTTCGAAGCGCCTCGCCGCCTGCGTGCCCTGGTCCGAACCCGCGAGATCAGCATCGTCCTGATCGCGGGGGTGGTTGGCGTGCTGGCCGGACTCGTCGTCGCGGCGATGGGCGCTGCGGTCAACTTCCTGCATGTGACGTTTTTCGACCTCAGCGCGGGAGAGCGCCTGTCCGCTGTGGGTTCGATCGAGCCGGTGCGCGCCCTCATTCCGGCTGCCGGCGGGCTCGTTCTTGGGCTCGGCCTGTATCTGCTGGCGCGCTGGCGGCCGGGAAGCCAGATCGACCCGATCGAAGCCAACGCCTTGCATGGCGGCCGCATGTCGCTGCGCGACAGTGTCGTTGTCGCGGCCCAGACCATCTGGTCGAGCGGCGTCGGCGCATCGGTCGGGCTCGAGGCCGGCTATACGCAGCTTGCCAGCGGCCTGGCCTCGTGGATCGGACGCATATTCCATCTGCGCCGCAACGATCTCCGGCTCCTGGTCGGGTGCGGCGCGGCCGCCGCCATCGCCGGTGCCTTCGGTGCGCCGCTGGCGGGCACCTTCTACGGGTTCGAGCTGATCATCGGCAGCTATACGCCGGTCGGCCTCGCCCCAGTCGGCATCGCTGCGCTGAACGGATACCTCGTCGCCCACGCCTTCGCACCCACGTCTCTCGGGATCGTTTCCGGATCCGTCAATGCGGTCACGGGGCACGATCTCGCTATCGCGGGCGTCCTCGGCGTTGCGGCTGCGCTGTTTGGCATCGCGCTGATGCGCGGCGTGGCGTTGTGGGAACGGCTGATGATCGGGCTGCGCATTCCGGTCATGGTGCGGCCCGTGATCGGTGGTCTCATCGTCGGGGGGCTGGCGCTGACCGCGCCGCAAGTGCTGTCGTCAGGGCACGGCGCGCTGCATGTCACCGCGATGATGCAACTGCCGCTGGCCGCGATTGGCACCATCCTCTTGTTCAAGGCCGCGGCCTCGATCGTGTCGCTCGGTTCCGGCTTTCGCGGCGGGCTGTTCTTCGCGTCGCTGCTCCTGGGCGCTTTGGGCGGTCGGCTGTTTGCCGATGCGGTCAACACGGTGCTGCCGGGCGCCGCGCTCGATCCCGACATCTACGCGATCCTTGGACTCGGCGCGTTGTCGGCAGCCGTGATCGGCGGGCCGCTGACCATGACCTTCATCGTGCTCGAGAACACCAGCGATTTCTGGCTGGCCAGCACGGTGCTGATTGCGGTTATCGTCGCCAACCTGCTCACGCGCGAATTGTTCGGTTACTCGTTTGCGACGTGGCGGTTCCATCTGCGCGGCCAAGCGATCCGCGGCGGCATCGACGTCGGCTGGATTCGCGACCTGACCGTGGGCCGGATGATGCGTCCGGACATCTCGACCGTGCCCAAAGATGCCACTGTCGATGCCTTCCGCAAGCTCTATCCGCTCGGCTCCACCACCCGGGCCGTCGCCGTGGATGGCGATGGCCGTTACGCCGGAATGGTCATCGTCGCGGAGGTGCACG
The DNA here is from genome assembly GCA_017304505.1 of Hyphomicrobiales bacterium. GTDB lineage: Bacteria > Pseudomonadota > Alphaproteobacteria > Rhizobiales > Xanthobacteraceae > Z2-YC6860. The sequence continues at coordinate 2,738 of JAFKKQ010000344.1, forward strand.
GCCTGGAGGATCCGGAGGTCCGCACCATCGAACAACTGTTGCGGCATCGGGATGTCGCGTTGACGCCGTCGATGAATATCCGGGAGGCGGCCACCACGTTCGACCGTGCCGAGGCTGAGGCGCTTGCCGTCGTCGATACACTGGCCGAGCGGCGCGTCATCGGCCTGTTGACCGAAGCCTATGTGTTGCGTCGCTATGCCGAGGAATCGGAGCGCCGCCGGCGCGAGGTTTCCGGCGAGACGTAGCGGCATGAGCGGGAATTTGCCCCGGACTGCGAACCTTGACGGGATGAGTGGCGTTGTCGTGGGGCGCGACGGATGAAAATCGGGTGTCCCCAACGATGCGCAACCCATCTGCGGCCCGGCAGCGGCGCCCTGCTGCCAAGGCGGACAAGACCGGCGGGCAGCTTGTTGGGCGAGCGCCGCTGGCCGTGTTGGAGCGTGAGGCGGCCGGCTGCACGCGATGCCCGCTTTATAAAAATGCGACACAGACCGTGTTCGGAGAGGGGCCGCAGGACGCCGTGCTGGTGTTCGTCGGCGAGCAGCCCGGCGACCGCGAGGACCGTGCCGGCAAGCCGTTCGTCGGTCCTGCCGGCGCGCTGCTCGACCGCGCGCTGGCGGAGGCCGGGATCGCGCGCAGCAAGGTTTACGTCACCAACGCGGTGAAGCATTTCAAATATCAACCGCGCGGCAAGCGACGCATCCATCAAAAGCCAAACGCCGGTGAGGTGAGGGCGTGCAAATGGTGGCTCGACCGCGAGCTTGCCGCCATCAGGCCGGCGTTGGTGGTGGCGTTGGGTGCGACCGCGGCGCAATCGCTCGCGGGGCACACTATTCCGATCATGAAAAACCGCGGTCCGGTCGACTTTCCGGGCCATGCCGGGTTCATCACCGTGCACCCGTCGTCTTTGCTGCGGGTGCCGGAACAGGATCGGAAGGCGGAAGCCTACGAGGCTTTCGTTGCCGATCTGCGCCGCATTCGCCGCATGCTCAAGACGGAGGATGCGGCGGCTTGAGGTCGGCTGTTCACGGACACGTGTGAAGTTGTGTGTATCCGGCTCGTGGTTTCGATCCTAGATTCGGCGGCATCCCGTCGTTTGCCTCGCCATTGGCAGGAGGGTTGTCATGCGTCTGTTCGGACCGGTTGTCACAGCTTTCGTTCTTGTGCCTGCACTCGGTGCATTGTCGCTCATGACCGCGCGCTCGGAGCCGGCCGTGTCCATCGCCCCGCCGGTGCTCGATCAGGCATCGCCGGGAGCGGGCAGTTTGCAGACCGCGGTGCTCGCCGGCGGCTGCTTCTGGGGGATCCAGGCGGTGTATCAGCACACCAAGGGCGTAACCCAGGCCGTGTCGGGCTATGCCGGCGGCAGCAAGGCCGACGCCGACTATGGGACCGTCAGTTCCGGCCGCACGGGCCACGCCGAGTCGGTGAAGGTGACCTTCGATCCGCGCGTCGTGTCCTACGGCAAGATCCTGCAGATCTATTTCTCGGTCGCGCACAACCCGACCCAGTTGAACCGCCAGGGGCCGGACACCGGACCGCAATATCGCTCCGAGATTTTCCCGCAGAACGACGAGCAGCGGAAGATTGCTGAAGCTTACGTCGCGCAACTCGATGCCGCGCATGCTTTTCCGCGCAAGATCGTCACCAAGATCGAGGCAGGCAAGGCGGAGTTCTATCCGGCGGAGGCCTATCATCAGGATTACGCCGTGCGTCATCCCAACAATCCCTATATCGCCATCAACGATGCGCCGAAGGTCGAGAATCTGAAGCGCCTGTTCGCGGACGTCTATCGCGACAAGCCGGTGCTCGTTGCCGACGCCGCGAGTCACTAGCGGGCGTTCTTCCGGCCCCCGGAAACGGGCGGCCGGACATTGCCGATGATCGTCTTCATGATGTCGAACAGCGCGGCGACCTGGGCCGTGGAAAGCTTGGCACGCGCCCGCTTGTTGACCGCGACGGCGCAGCTTTCCAGCGGGCGTTCCAAGGCTCGTCCGGCGGGCGTCAGCGTGACGATGATGCGCCGGCGGTCGCGCGGGTCGCGCTGGCGGCGGATCAGGGCGCGCTTGTCCAATTGATCGAGAACCGCCGTCGACGAGGCCGTTTCGATGCCGATCCGGCGCGACAACTCGACTTGCGCCAGCCCGTCGCTCTGCCAGAGGTGGCGAAGATGCTGGTACTGACTGAAGGAAATACGGTGTTTCGCCAGTTCGTCGCGCAAGGCGCGGTTGAACGCCATATCGGCCTCGCGCAGCAGCAGTCCAAGGCCGATGCGCGGCACGTCGCGTTGCGCTGCAATGCGCGTGTGTTTTCCAACCTTGCGAGCGGCCCCCGGCATTGCTTTTCCCCGGCTTTTCCTTGACCTAATTATAAGGTATCTTATGATAAGAGCTCTGATAATCAAAGGAAGACGAGATGGCCGAAGTGCGCGTTTGCAAAAAGGGCGAGATTGCCGAGGGCGGCACCCGTCTCGTCAAGAGCGGTCCGATCGAGATCGGTGTGATCTTCCATAAAGGCGCCTACTACGCTTATCGGAACGTCTGCCCGCATCAGGGCGGCCCCGCGTGCGAGGGCCTGAAAATGCCGCAGGTGGTGGAGAACATCGGCGAAAAGGGTGTTCATCTCGGACAGGTCTTCAACGAAGAGGACATGCACATCGTTTGCCCGTGGCACGGCTGGGAATTCCACCTCAAGGATGGCACCCATGTCATCGATCCCAAGCACCGTCTGAAGAAGTACGATGTGATCGAACGGGGCGGCGAAATTTATGTCTCAATCTGAGCGCATCGCAGCCTTTCCGGAACTCGCCAGCGATCTCGCCGCGGCCTGCGCCGAGGCCATCGAAGCCAATCGGCTCGACGATGTTCCAAACGATTCGCTTGGCCAGGCTTTCGGTGCGATCGTGCGGCTCTATGCCGCCAAAGCGCAAATGGGCACCGCGCCGCGGCCGTACGGCCGCAACAGCGGGGTGACCGTGACCGACGTTGCCATCGGGTGCACCGCGCTGCTCGAAAGCGCGGGCATCGAAGTGTTTGAATTGGGCGCCTGGCAGTCGATGTCGGGCATCGGACGTCTGACGCCGCAAGGCGGCAACAGTTAGGGAGGCCAATATGCTGACCGGCACGCAGGATTTCCAAGGCGAGGCGCAACGCGATTTCCGCGATCTCGCGAGCGAAGAATTCGATACCCGGACGTTGCTGCGCAACGCCGCCGATCAGGCGGTCGTACGCAAGTATGAGGACTTCCTCATCGTCGATACGGACTCCCATCATTACGAGACCGAGGCGTTCAAGGAGATCGCCGAATACATCGACGACCCGGTGATGCGCTACGAGGCCAAGTTCCAGGGCCACTCGCGCGGCGGCTTCACCGCCGAAACCGGCTCCTACCAGGAGCTTGCGGGCCGCATCACGCGCTATCCGCTGCGCAAGACCGAAAAGGTGCCGACGACCAAGCATCGCGACCTCACGCTGATGGAGCGGTGGATGGACGCGATGGGCGTGGACATGGCCGTGATGTTTCCAACGCCGATGCTCAACCTGTCGAACTGCCCGCGCATCCAGGTCGAAGTCACGATGGCCAAGGCGTATAACCGCTGGCTCTGCGACAAGATCCTCACCGAGGATCCGCGCATCAAGTCGATGCTCTATCTGCCGTTCCACGATCCCGAGGCGAGCTACGAGATCGTCAAGGAATTCGCCGACCGCAAAGGCGTGATCGGTTTCATGGTGACGTCGACGCACTACAAGGCGAACTACGACAACGCCTACGCCAAGACCTATCACGCGCTGCAGGAGCGCAACCTTCCGCTCGGCTTCCACGCCGCGTTCACCTGGACCGACCAGAGCCTGCAGCTTTGCAACCGCTTCATCGGCGTGCACGCGCTCGGCTTCTCCTGGTGCAACATGCTGCACATGACCAACTGGGTCACCAACGGCATGCCGGAGCGTTATCCGAACCTCAAGACCCTCTGGATCGAGAGCGGGCTTGCCTGGATTCCGTTCCTGATGCAGCGGCTCGACAACGAGTTCATGATGCGCACGTCCGACTGCGGTCTGCTCAAGCGCAAACCCAGCGAGTACATGCGCGAGATGTTCTACACCTCGCAGCCGATGGAGATGGTCGACAACCGCGAGGCGCTGGAGCTGACCTTCAAGATGATCAACGCCGAGACGCAGCTTCTCTACTCGTCGGATTATCCGCACTGGGACATGGACCTGCCCAGCACGATCTACGACCTGCCGTTCCTGAGCGAGCAGAGCAAGCGCAACATCCTCGGTGCCAATGCGCAGCGGTTGTTCAACTTCGATCCGGTCTGGTCGCCGGTCAAGCTTGAGCGCAAGGCGGCGAGAGCCGCGAAGGCGGGCCGTGCGGCCGAGCCGGCGGGCGTTTAAGAGGCCATTGGGTTCAACGTAAATCGAACGTCCCTTCTCTCGCGCGGAGGAGGGGCGTTTTGATTCTCGTCGATGCTTTGACGGCCGGCGTTCTCGCTCAAGCGCGGGTTTGCAGCCAGACTGTCTTCTGCTCGGTGTAATTGTCGATGGCGGCGCGGCCGAGATCGCGTCCGATGCCCGATTGTCCGCCCATGCCGCCCCAGGGCAGGCGGGTGTCGGTCGGGCCGTAGGTGTTGACCCACACCGTTCCGGCGTTGAGTTGGTGCGACATCCGGTGGCCGCGGTCGATGTTGCGGGTCCAGACTGCGGCGGCCAGGCTGTAGGCCGTGCCGTTGGCGAGATTGAGGGCCTGTTCCTCGTCCGAAAAGCGCATGACCGAAACCACGGGTCCGAAGATTTCTTCCTGAGCGATTTTCATCGTCTTGCCGACGCCCGCGAACACCGTCGGCTCGATGAAGTAGCCGGCGTTGCCGACGCGATGGCCGCCGCAAACCGCTTGCGCGCCCTCTTTCCGGCCGGCGTCGATATAGCCGAGGATGCGCTCCATCTGCCGCTGGGAGATCACCGGCCCCATCGTGGTTGCGCTGTCCAGCGGGTTGCCGAGTCGCAAGGTCTTGGCGCGCTTGGCCAGTCCCTCGACGAAAGCGTCGTGAATCGAATCCTCGACGATGACGCGCGTTGCCGCCGAGCACACCTGCCCGGCGTTGAAGAACGAGCCTGATGAGGTCTGCCGGATCGCCGCTTCGAGGTCGGCATCGGCGAACACGACGCAGGGCGACTTGCCGCCAAGTTCAAGGCCGATGTGGGTGATGTGCTCGGCCGCGGCCCGCATGATGAACTGGCCGGTCTGCGGCGAGCCGGTGAAGGCGATCTTGTCGATGTCCGGGTGGGAGACAAGCGCAGCACCTGCGCCTGCGCCAAAGCCCGGAACGATGTTGAGCACGCCCGCCGGCAATCCGGCTTCGATCGCGGCGCGCCCGAGCCACAGCGCCGACAGTGGCGTCAGCTCGGCGGGCTTGAGCACCACGGTGCAACCGCAGGCCAGCGCCGGTGCCACCTTCCACACTGCGTTCATCAGCGGGAAATTCCACGGCACGATGGCGCCGACGACGCCGACGGGAACGCGATGGATGTAGGTGAGAGCGTCGCGCCGCGTCGGCACGACCTCGCCGGTGATCTTATCGGCCCAGCCGGCGTAATACTCCAGGCAGTCGATGGCGGCCGGCAGGTCCATGCGGCGCGTGGCGGCCAGCGGCTTGCCGGCGTCGATGCTTTCCAGAAGCACGAGTTCTTCGGAGCGTTCGCGCATCAGCGCTGCGAGCCGGTGAAGGATGCGCCCGCGCTCGGCTCCCGTCATGGTCGCCCAGGGGCCTTTGCGCAACGCGGCTTGCGCGGCATCGACCGCGGCATCGACCTCGGCGGCACCGGCCTCGGCCACTTCCAACAGCACCTCTTCGGTCGCAGGATTAAGGGTCGCAAACCGCTTTCCGCTCGCGGATTCGCACCATTCTCCTCCGATCAAAAGGCGCGTCGGCGTGCGTGACAGATCGACGGTATCGAGTACAGAAGACATTTTAACGCTTTGCCCCACTTATGGTTTTTCATCTTGAGACTGCGGCCGCGGCGCGTGGCGATCAAATCGGAAACATCCAATATCCGATCAACTCAACGCCCTGGGCAGGGCCCTCTCCAGCAATTGAGAAATCGAAGTGTCGGAGCGCCGCGCGGTGTCGAGCAGCGCGCGGGCGAGCGGTGGGAACGGCTCGCGCTCGCCCACCACGAGGCCCACGGTTTGCGCCGCTTCGGGCTCGTCCAGCGGAATGACATGCACGCCTTGGAATGTGGGGTCGTCGCGTCCCACCAGAGAAAGGAACGTATGGGGCAGCACGCTCGACCATTCGCCGGACCGCACATGGGCGAGGAGCGACAGCACCGAGTTGGTTTCCACGGCCACTCTTGGTGTGCCGGCGCCGCCCCCGATGAACAAACGATCGACGATTCTGCGATTCTGCATGTCCTGCGTCAGCAGGCAGAGCGGCAAGGTGGCTGCTTCGCGCCAACTCACACTTGGCGAACGGTCGAGAGATGTGCCGGCCGGAGTCAGCAGCATGTAGCGCTCCCGGTACAAGGGTTGTGCGTACACATTGTGCAGCGGTTCGTTGTCCGTGTAGGTCAAGCCCGCGTCCAGTTCGCCGGCCTGCAGGCCGCGCTCGATCTCGGCCGACGTCTGCGACAGGATTCGCAAAGTCACCTGCGGGTGGTGGCGATAAAACACCGAAGTGAGAAGGGGCGTGACCGGCAGTGCGGTGGGAATGACACCAAAGCGAAGCTCGCCGGCAAGGTCGCCCCGTATTTCCGCAAGCGCCTGCGAGAGCGCGTCTTCATCGGCGAGAATGCGCTGCGCCCATTCCAACACCCGTTCGCCTTGCGGGGTAAGGCCCTGATAGCGCCGCCCATGCCGGTCGATCAGAGGAATTTCAAGCTCGCGTTCGAGTTGCCGGATGGCCTCCGACAGCGTGGGTTGTGTCACGTTGCAGGCCGCAGCGGCGCGGCCGTGATGGCGCTCCCGCGCGAGAGCCACAAAGAATCGCAGATGTCGGATGTTCATTTCAGACGAGGGGCGGCGAGGCAGGCGGCCTGACGGATGACCGGTGGGCGAACGGCTTGAGCCGGCGGATTGCGCAACCCGTCAGGCTGTGGTGGGCGGCAATCGGGGAATGGGCGGTCGGCATGAACACGATGAGGCGATGGCATATCAGACTTTCGCTGCACGAGCGAACCGTCGTCACGCCGGGCGCCCGTGACGCCGGCGCGTTCGGGGAGCCGGAGCTTGCCGCCTGCATCCATCCGTTTGTCTCATTATATCTGAATGGATATAGCGAGAATCCGCCGCTCTGACAACCGGCTGGTCGTCGCTTCCGATTCTGTGCGGGCGGAATCGGAAGCCTGCGGCTCGGTTTTCTGTCGGTATCAACCGAAGGTGAAGGCGTAAGCCTGGACTCCGGGGTCGAGAAACTCGATTTCGAACGTCCGATCGGTGACCGCACCGTTCTGGCGCACGAGCTGATACAGCCGCTGCCCGTCGATGACGCCCCGGCCGTCGGCATCGGTGTCGCTGCCGTGATCCGCGCCGGGCGCGGCGCCGTCGATGGTGACGCGAAACCTCACCGGTTTTCCGTCGGCCGCCGGTCCGAGGACGAGATGCAGGTCGCGCGCATGAAACCGATAGACGATGCGGCCGCCCTTTTCATCGAGCGTGGCGTTCTCGCCGCTGACGGTCCAATCTCCCGACAGGCTCCATTGATTGCGCTGCGGCGTCGCGGCCACATAGGCGTGCGGCTGGTCTTGAACGAGGCCACCCGGTGAAACGAAATTTTCGGCCCTGTTGTAGCCGAGATACGTCTCCGGCGATTGGTTGGTGGTCAGGCTGGGTGCGGCTTCCGCGCCCGAGGCGTTCACCGACACGAGGCCGGAGGCCATCTCGTCATGGCCGGCTTCGGCCAGAAGCCGCTGGATCACGCGCTCGGACTGCGCGTAGTCGCCCTCGCCGAAGTGGCGGTGGCGCATGCGGCCCTGTGCGTCGATGAAATAATGCGCCGGCCAATATTCGTTATCGAAGGCGCGCCAGATGGCGTAGTTGTTGTCGATAGCGACCGGATACCCGATCTTGAGGTTGGCCACGGCGGTCTTCACGTTGCCGATCTTGCGTTCGAATGCGAATTCCGGCGTGTGCACGCCGATCACAACGAGCCCCTGATCTTTGTATTTTTCCGCCCATGCGCGGACATACGGAATCGCGCGCAGGCAGTTGATGCAGGAGTAGGTCCAGAAGTCGATCAGGACCACTTTTCCCTTCAGCGCTTCGGGTGTCAGCGGCGGCGAATTCAGCCATTCCACCGCACCGGCGAGTGAAGGAAATCCGCCCTCGACGGCGAGGTTCGGACCTTCGGCCACTCCGTTTGAACCTGCGCCCTTCGGCTTGGCTTGCATCGAGGGGCCGGCCATTTCCGGCGTCGGCCGGAGCCGGTCGATCAGCCCCTGTTCGAGTGCGGCAGTGCTCGACAGCGAGACGCGCGTCAGGAAGCCGGTGTCGAGTCCCAACGCGATGGCGGCGACCGCGGCCAGCACCGCGACGCCCAGACCGCGCTTCACCCATTCGCCGACGCCGAGCGAACGTTTCATCGCCGCAAATACACGGCCGCCAAGCAGGAGCGCCAGCGCCAGGGAGGTTGCGGCGCCAGCCGCATAGGCGAGCAGCAGAAGCGAGGTGCCGACGCTCGCGCCTTTCAGCGCGGCTCCGGTCAGGATGAGGCCGAGGACCGGACCCGCGCACGGCGCCCACAGGAAGCCTGTCGCAACGCCGAGTAGGAATGAGGGAAGAACGGACGAGCGTTCGCCGCTCTGTTCGGCTTTGGCCGACAGGCGAGCGCCGATGCCGACCAGCGGCTTCATCATGCGCTCGGCAAGTCCGGGCAGGAGCAACGTCAGCCCGAAGACCCCGAGCAATACGATCGCGGCCGCGCGACCGTATTGGTTGGCTTCGACAACCCATCCGCCGGCAACGGCGGCAAAGGTGGCGACCACGGCGAAGGTGAGGGCCATGCCCGCCAGGAGCGGCAGCCCGCTGCGCACGAACGGGCGGTCGGCGCGGGCGAAGACGAACGGCAGCACCGGCAGGATGCAAGGGCTGACGATGGTCAGAACGCCGCCCAGATAAGCCAACACCAACAGAGTCATGCCTGCCTCCCGAAAGCTGTTTGGTTCACAGCCTTTGGTGCGCAGCTTCGGTTCCACATACGAAACCGCCCGCTGTATTGTCACGGGAATAGTGCTGCGCACACAGGATTTTGATGCGTTATTCTGTGGCCGTACGTGCGACCCATCGGCGAACGGCGCAATGGGCGCCCGTCGGACGCGGTGTCATGCGGGAGGCGTGTTCCGGAACACACAGTAAAAAGCCGCCCCAACGGAGGGCGGCTTTTTGCATTCGATCGATGCTGTGGTCGTCAGCGCGAGTAGTATTCGACCACGAGGTGCGGCTCCATCATCACCGCATAGGGCACTTCGTTCAGCGCCGGGATGCGGATGAACTTGGCGGTCAGGTTGCCGTCGTTGACTTCGATGTAGTCGGGCACTTCGCGCTCGCTGAGCGCCCGGGCTTCGATGACCAGGGCGAGCTGCTTGGAGGAATCCTTGATCTCGATGGTGTCGCCGATCTTCACCTGGTAGCTCGGAATGGTGACGCGGCGGCCGTTCACCTTGATATGGCCGTGGTTGATGAACTGCCGGGCGGCGAACACCGTCGGCACGAACTTGGCGCGGTAGACCACGGCATCGAGGCGGCGCTCCAGCAGGCCGACCATGTTGGCGCCGGTGTCGCCCTTCAGGCGTCGCGCCTCCTGATAGAGGCCGTGGAACTGCTTCTCGGAAATGTTGCCGTAGTAGCCGCGCAGCTTCTGCTTGGCCTTGAGCTGCACGCCGTAGTCGGAGAGCTTGGTCTTGCGGCGCTGGCCGTGCTGGCCGGGGCCATATTCGCGCTTGTTGACGGGGCTCTTCGGGCGGCCCCAGACATTCTGGCCCATACGGCGGTCGATCTTGTACTTCGCCTCGTGGCGCTTGGTCATCGCGTCCTCATGTTGGTCGGGTTTTGAGGATCGCGCCCTCCTCTGTTCCGGGGATATCCCGGAACCGACAGGTTCCCGGCCGAAGCGCCGGCCGCAAAACCACAGGTCGCGAAACACCGCGCGGGCCGAACGGCCCGCGAGATGGGCGGTTTTTAGGGGGAAAGCCTGGAGGTGTCAAACACCGGCCGGCGCCGTTTCGGCGAAACCCAGCCGGGCGAGGGCGGCCGCCAATGGGGCGGCGGGGGCGCGGCCGGAGGTGAACACCGTGCGCGGCGGCGCAGGCGACTTGTCGGAAGCTGGCGGCCCCAGCAGGTCCAGCACCCGGCGGGCGATGGCTGGCGCGGGGTCGACGAAATCCACAGGCCAGGGCGCAAGACGGCGCAGCCGGTCGAGCAGAAGCGGGTAGTGGGTGCAGGCCAGCACGATGGTGTCGGTGCGCGCGGCTTTGCCCTCCGCGAAGCAGGGTGCAATTTCCGCGGCGATCTCGGCATCCGCCACCGGTTCGCCTTTGAGCGCGGCCTCGGCCAGTTCGGCGAGCCGCGGCGAGCCGACCAGCTTGACCGTACAGCCCCGCGCGAAGTCGCGGATCAGCGTGCGCGTGTAGTCGCGCCGCACCGTGGCGACAGTGCCGAGCACCGAGACGAGCTTGCTCCTGGACCCGGCACAAGCCGGCTTGATGGCGGGCACCGTGCCGACGAAGGGCACCGTAAAGCGCGCACGCAACTGGGGAAGCACGAGGGTGGAGGCGGTGTTGCAGGCCACCACCACGAGATCCGGCCGGTGCGCCGCGATCAACTGCTCCATGACTTCGAGCACACGGGCGATCAGCACCGGCTCGTCATGGCGGCCGTAGGGAAAGAAGGCATCGTCGGCGGCATAAACGAAACGAACGTCGGGTCGGGCCTTCGCAACCTCGCGGAAGACGGTCAGACCCCCCAGCCCGGAATCGAAAACGAGAATCGTCGGCGCCGATGCCATCGCGATAGGGATCGCAAAGATCGCGCCGGAAGGCAACGGAAAGGGCGCCGTGCTCCCATGCCGTCGGCCGATGGCCGCTCTGCGCGTTTAAGGGCGTTGGCGCTCGGCGCGGCGCTGGGTCAGCCGGTCGAGCGTTTCATCGGCGCGCCGGCGGAAGGTTTCGTGCAGCGCTTCGAGATCGGCGTCGCACAGGTCTTCCGCGGCCGCGACTTTGTTGCGTGCGCCCTGCATCGCGATGATCAACTCGTCGAGTTTCACCTGGAGGGCGAGGGTGTCGCGGTTCTGCGTGTGCTGGATCAGGAACACCATAAGGAATGTCACGATGGTCGTGCCGGTGTTGATCAGCAACTGCCATGTGTCGCTGTAGCCGAAAATCGGGCCGGTCACGCCCCACACAACGATGACCGCGACGGCGATCATGAACGTCACCGGACGGCCGCTCAGTTGCGCGGCCCTTTGGGCGAAGGCGGTGAACCAGCCCAGTGGCTTTTGGCCGGAATGCTGTTTGGCCGATGCGCCGTTCTCTGACCGGGCCGCACCGCGGGGCCGACGCCGGTGCGTCGTAGTCGTGCCCATAAAGGCTCCTCATGGACTTGTGCGTGGCGCTAACGCTGCGCCGTGGGGGGCGTTCCCCTCGGCTGCAAAAGGCGATCGGGTCCTGCGGGAGAAACTTAAGCGACGTCGTCGCCGGTGAGCACGGCGCGCGTGGCGCGGTCCGGTCCGAAGTCGTTGGGATTTTCGATGTTCAACAGGTTCGCCAGCCGCGTGCGTGCGCGATTGACGCGGCTCTTGATGGTGCCGACGGCACATCCGCAAATCTCGGCGGCTTCCTCGTAGGAGAAGCCGGACGCGCCAATCAATATCAAGGCTTCGCGCTGGTCGTCCGGCAGCTTGGACAGTGCCGCACTGAACTCCTTGAACTCGACGTGGCTGGTCTGCGCGGGTTGAGTCTTCAGTGTCTCGGCGTAGCTGCCGTCGGCGTCCTCGACCTCGCGCCGCCGCTTGCGATACTCCGAACGGAACAGGTTGCGCAGGATCGTGAACAGCCATGCCGGCATGTTGGTGCCCGGCTGGAACGAATGAATATTCGCAAGCGCCCGCAGGAGCGTCTCCTGCACCAAGTCGTCGGCGCGATCGACATTGCCCGAGAGCGAGATCGCGAAGGCCCGCAGGCTTGGGACCGCCGCCAGAATCTGATCGCGGATGGTCGGGTCCAGGCTCATTCGGAGCTTCCCTTGCCACCTTGCTTTTCGAGTTGCTTCACCAGTTCGGAAAATCGGTCAGGCGTCGGTTCGATCAAGGCGTCGTAATAGGATCGAAGCTGCTGCCCGATTTTCGCTTGAATGTCGCGGCCAAGCGCGGCCTGACCTTTTCCCTTTTTCACTGTGGTCGGTCGGGTTTCCATGGTTTCTGCTGCGTCCGCAGTTTCCGGGTCCTTGCGGTCTTTCATCATGCTCCCCCGAGCCACATATCCATCATTCAAGCCCCCGGCTGCGGTTCTTTGGCCACCCCATCGGGTGCCTTGGAGAACCCCTCTCAGGTGGCACTAACGCCGCTATTTGCCTTATGGTTCCTGGGTGTGGAACTTTTTTTGCGGCGGGGCATTGGGGGCGTGACGTCGTTTTTGGTTGCAACGGGAGGGTCTGCCTATGTCCACTGCGCAAGCTGTCACCCAGCATTTGCCATTCCTGCGGCGCTATGCGCGGGCGTTGACCGGCAGCCAGCAGTCTGGGGACGCTTATGTCACCGCCGCCCTGGAGGCCCTGGTGGCCCAGCCCGCGGTGGTCGAGCAGGCAAGTTCGCCACGCGTGGCGCTCTACCGGCTGTTCACCAAGATCTGGAATTCGGTCGATATCAACAATCGGACGGAGCCGGTGGTCGATCCCAAGCTCCCTGTTGAGCAACGGCTCGGACATATAACGCCGCTGCCGCGGCAGGCGTTCCTTCTGGTCGCGCTCGAAGGGTTTGCCGAGGAGGATGCGGCTGCCATTCTCGATATCGATGTCCGCGCGCTGCGGGGGCTGGTCGAACAGTCCGGCCGGGAGTTGGCGGCCGAGATTGCGACCGATGTCCTGATCATCGAAGACGAAACCTTCATCGCGATGGATCTTGAAGGGCTGGTGGAGAATCTTGGGCACCGTGTGCTCGGCGTTGCCCGCACCCACGCCGCCGCCGTGACGCTGGCCAAGTCGAAGCGGCCGGGGTTGATCCTGGCCGACATCCAGCTTGCCGACGGCAGTTCCGGCCTCGATGCGGTGAACGAATTGCTGAAGACGTTTGAGGTCCCGGTGATCTTTATCACCGCTTACCCCGAGCGTTTCCTCACAGGCGAACGTCCCGAGCCGGCGTTCCTGATCGCCAAGCCATTCCAGCCGGCGACCGTTTCCGCTGTGATCAGCCAGGTCTTGTTCTTCGAGCGCAAGGCCCATCGGCCGCAGCAGCGCCGCGCGACCGCCTGACGCCCGATTGAGCCGGGCGGGCACGGCGTCCGGCGTGGGACGAACGCCCCACAGCCGCACCGCGCGGGAAGGCCGCGGCGCCGGCGGCTCCGTCCCCATGATGTTGCCGCAATGCTTTGAAATCCCATAAAAATCCTGGCGGTCAAAGGTCGGGCTTGGGATCGGGCGCCTTGTCTGGCGCAGGATCATCCTTTATCCGAGATTAAGCCCCATCGGATAACCAGCGGCAGCGGGGCCCCGCCGGCGTGGGGAAGGATTGTTTATGGCGAACGTGGTTGTGGTCGGCTCGCAGTGGGGCGACGAAGGCAAAGGCAAGATCGTCGACTGGCTGTCGGAGCAGGCGGACGTCGTCGTGCGCTTTCAGGGTGGGCATAACGCCGGTCATACGCTGGTGATCGGCGGTGTCACCTACAAGCTTTCGCTGCTGCCGTCGGGCGTGGTGCGCAACAAGCTGTCGGTGATCGGCAACGGCGTGGTGCTCGACCCGCACGCCCTGGTCGAGGAAATCGGCCGGCTCAAGAAGCAGGGCGTGGCGGTGACGCCGCAGAACCTGCGGATCGCCGAGAACGTCACGCTGATCCTTCCGCTGCACCAGGAGATCGATGTCGCGCGCGAGAAGGCGTCTGGCAAGGGAGCGATCGGCACCACCGGCCGCGGCATCGGACCGGCCTATGAGGACAAGGTCGGCCGCCGTGCCATCCGTCTCATGGACCTCGCCGATCTGCAGATGCTCAACGGCAAGATCGAACGGCTGCTGGCGCATCACAATGCATTGCGCCGCGGGCTTGGGATGGAAGAAGTGTCGCCGCGCGCGATGTACGATCAGCTTGCCGCCGTCGCGCCGAAGGTCCTGCCTTACATGGACACGGTGTGGTCGCTGCTCGATGAGAGGCGCCGCGAAGGCAAGCGCATCCTGTTCGAGGGTGCGCAAGGCGCGCTGCTCGATATCGACCACGGCACCTATCCATTCGTGACCTCGTCCAACACCGTTGCCGCCCAGGCGGCGACGGGCTCGGGCCTGGGACCAAACGCCATCGGCTACGTGCTCGGCATCTGCAAGGCTTATACGACCCGCGTGGGGCAGGGGCCGTTCCCGACCGAGCAGGCCAACGAGATCGGCAGGAAAATCGGCGAGCGCGGACGCGAATTCGGCACGGTCACGGGCCGGCCGCGCC
>JAFKKQ010000516.1:0-558 GCA_017304505.1 Hyphomicrobiales bacterium
GCGCTTCTCCTTCAGGAATCCCTTGCGGACGGCGAATGTCGCAATCGACATGCCGGGCGCGACCACGTCTCCCGTCGCAACCATCGGACCCCATTTGTTGTTCTGCGCAAAGAAGCCGAACTGATAAGCAAGGTCGGTGACGTCCACCTGCTTCTGGCCAAGCATCTTCATCAGATCGGGCTGCGGGACATTGACGACCCATTGCACGTCCTTTGCCGGGTTAAGCCCGACCTTCTCGAGTGCCAGCGCGACGTTGTACTGGTTGATGCTGCCGACGGCGGCGACGCCGACGCGCTTGCCCTTCAGCTTGGGGAAATCGGCCACGGACTTGACGCCCTGGTCGTACAACGCCTGCGACACACTGGTCACCGTATAGGCATAGCCCGGGCGGTTGTTGCCGCGGTCGAGGATCACCATCAGCGGCGCGCCCTTGGCCACGCTGTTGAACAGACCGGCAGCCGCGGTCATGCCGGCGATATCGAGCTCGCCGGACACGATCGAAGGAATGGCGAGCGAGCCATCCATCAGCTCGCGATGCTGGATTTCGATATTGAGTTT
>JAFKKQ010000516.1:563-1980 GCA_017304505.1 Hyphomicrobiales bacterium
ATTGAGTTTCTTGAAGTAGCCCTTCTCGCGCGCGATCAGGTAGCCGCCGGCGGATACGAACGGCCCGTCACTGACGCGCACCACGTCCGCTGCACGGGCGGCTTCGTGGGGCGTGACGGAAAAACATGCGAGTGCCAATGCGGCACCGAGCATCACACGGATTTTCATAGCAACCTCCCTGCCGATGAATGAACACGGGCCGCGCGTCATCGCCTTGCGGTCCCGATCAGTTTCGCCGTCGCAAGCGACCGCGGAGCACTTTCCCTATCGGTTTCCCTGGTCGATCCACGGTGCGATCTTTCGATCGCTCCATTGCTGCAACTTGATGATGGCGGCACCCATCACGGCCAGAACCACCAGCGCCGCAAAGACCCTTTCGGTCTCCATCACCTGCCCTGCCGAAATCAGAAGATAGCCCATCCCGCTCTGGCTCGATCCGCCGATCATCTCCGCGGCCACAACCAGGATGATTGCAACGCCCATGCCAAGCTGCAAGCCGTTCAGGATGCTCGGCATGGCCGCCGGCACCACCACCTTGAATTGAATCTGCCGCGTGCCGGCGCCCAGGTCCTTCGCGGCCTTGATGAGTCCGCGGTCGACCTGACGGATGCCGACATAGGTGCTCATGACAATGGGGAAGAAGGCGGTGATCGCGCTGATGACGATGCGATAAGCCTCGCCGGTGCCGAGCCAGATGATGAGCAGCGGGATCAAGGAAATCTTCGGCAGCGGATAAAGCGTGGCGATCCAGATGTCGGCGACGCGCGCCACGATCCGCGACATGCCCATCAGCAGGCCGAGCGCGATACCGGCCACCGCGGCGACGAAGAACCCCGCGAAGATCCGCAACAGCGTCACGCCGAGGTGATACTCCATGCTGCCGTCGGCGATCATCCGCCACAGGTAGACGGCGATCGACGACGGCGCCGGCAGGAAAATCGGAGCGATCCCGCGCCAGCGGACGACGAACTCCCACACGACGACGACCAGGACGATGCTCAATGTCGGGAGCACGCGCTCCGCGAGCCGCGCGATTTGTTTCGACGACTGTTTCATGACTGCGCCGACACCGTAGCCGCCTGCTGCGCCATCGTCGCGGACACCTCTTCGCGAATGAGATGGAACGCGTGGTCGAACAATTCGCCGAACTCCTTGGAGTTGATCATTTCGAGCGACCGCGGCCGCGGCAGGTTGATCGGGATCACCTCCTTGATCCGGCCCGGACGCGCCGTCACCACCACCACCTCGTCGCCGAGCAGGATCGCCTCCTCGATGGCATGGGTGACGAACAGGACGGTCTTGCGCGTCTCGTCGAAAATCCGAAGCAGCTCCTCCTGCATGACGATCTTGGTCTGCGCGTCAAGGGCGGCAAAGGGCTCGTCCATCAGCAGGATCGGCCGCTCCATGATGAGCGCGC
>JAFKKQ010000517.1 GCA_017304505.1 Hyphomicrobiales bacterium
GGCAATGTCAGGCCGATCGCCACCGCCTATTCGCAGAACGGCACGACCTGCCAGGACTTCCTCGCCAGCTATATCCGCGGCGAGCGCGAGAGCTGGTACCAGGGCGGCGCCTGCCGCGACGGCGCGGCCTGGAAGGTCCGCGACCTGCGGCCGCTGTCGCGCACCTGAAGGGCGGCGCGGCCGTGTCCGGCCGCCGCGCGCGGCCGCAAAACGCGTGCGGCGTTGCGGCTTCGCGCGTTGCACATCCGCAACACCCTTCCCACATAGAACCAAAGCCGTCAGGCTGGACCTCGTCCGGCCGAATCCCTGACCCGGAGCTGTCAAACGATGCCCAACCCCTACGAGGTGCTGGGGGTCCCGCGGACCGCGAGCGCCGACGAGATCAAGAAGGCGTTCCGCAAGCTCGCCAAGAAGCATCACCCGGATGCCAACAAGAACGACCCGAAATCCGCGGCGCGTTTCGCGGAGCTGAACGCCGCCTATGAGATCGTGGGCGACGAGGACAAGCGCAAGCAGTTCGACCGCGGCGAAATCGACGCGGAGGGCAAACCGCGCTTCCAGGGGTTCGAGGGCTTCCGCCCCGGCGCGGGTGGGCCGGGCGGTGCGCATGGCGCCGGCCCCGGCGGCGCGCATTTCGAGCATTTCAATTTCGGCCCCGAGGGCTTTCAGCGCGGCGGCGGGCCGCGCGGCCAGGCGGGCGGCTTCGGCGGGTTCGAGGACATCCTCAGCAGCGTGTTCGGCAATATGCGCGGCGGCCGCGAGGCCGGCGGACAGCCCGACCTCGGCGCCTATGCCGAGCATGTGCAGCCGCAGCGCGGGCAGGACGCCGCCGTGGACGTCACGGTGACGCTCGAGGAGGTGGCCGAGGGCGCACACAAGCGCGTCGCGCTGCCGACCGGCAAGCATCTCGACGTCCGCATCCCCACGGGCCTCGGCGACGGCAAGCAGATCCGCCTGAAGGGGCAGGGCTGGGCGGGCCAGCACGGCGCGCCGGCGGGCGACGCCATCGTCACGGTGCATATCGCGCCGCATCCGCATTTCAGGCTGGAGGGCGCGGACCTCCGGCTCGACCTGCCGGTCACGCTGTACGAGGCGGTGCTCGGCGCCAAGGTGCGGGTGCCGACGCTCGACGGCGCGGTGGAGCTCAGCCTGCCGCCCAACTCCAATACGGGGCGTACCTTCCGGCTCAAGGGCAAGGGGCTGCCGCGCGGCAAGGGCAATGCGGGCGACCTGTTCGCCACGGTGCGCATCGTGCTGCCCGAGCATCCGGACGCGGAGCTCGATGAGCTGATGCGGCGCTGGCGCGACGAGAAGCTCTACGTCGCCCGCGAAGGCGAGGCTGGCGAATAGCTCAGCCGGGCCGGGGCGCGGCGGCGCGGCGGAGACGGTCGGCGATCGCCTCGCCGAGGCCTTCGC
>JAFKKQ010000345.1 GCA_017304505.1 Hyphomicrobiales bacterium
GTTTTGCAAGAAGATGTGACGTACACGCGTTACGCCGACGACCTGACTTTTTCCGCAAGACGTACGGGGTTTTTGAATCATGTTGAGAAGTTTCTCAGGGAGGCGGTTGTCAACACTAAGTCGCCGCGGCTCGCGATAAACGAGGAAAAAACCGTCCTGGCCACTCGCAAGTACAAGCGGATGGTAACCGGCTTGATATTGACTAACGACTGCAAGGTATCGATCGGTTATGCACGGAAGCGTGCAATACGTGCGGCTTTGAATAACGAGAAATACGGTCGTCTTTCTTTACAGCAGCGAATGCATTTGGCGGGGCTGTTGGCATTCGTTAATGACGTCGAGCCTGAGTTCTTGATGAAGTTGAAGACCAAGTACGGCGACGACCTAATTAATGGACTTAAGAATCTTAGGGTTTCCAAAGCTGACCAGATGCTCCGAACGCGTCCGGCGGCCTATTTTGATGAGCATGAATAAGTTTAAGGCCGGGCTTTCGCCCGGCCTTCGTTTTCTGATGAATCCCTTGGGTCAAGCTCAGGCATGACGTCGGCATATAAGGCAAGGGCGCTGCGGTGAGGCAGCGCCCTTCTGTTTTGCGGCTGTGCGGCCCACGCCCCTTCTTCTCAGTCGGGACGTGCCACTGTTACGACAGCGCCTTATTACTCTCCTTCACCAGCGCGGCGTTTTTGGCGGCGTGGCTCGCTTCGGTGTGATGCACGCTTGGCCGCGTATCGCCGGCCGCGCTCGCCTCGACATAGACCTCGCCGCCCATGTCGTTGAACTTCTTCGACATCTCGGCCATGCCTTGCTTCGCCGCATCGGGATAGAGCGCGGCCTTCTCGTTGTCGCCGAGGCTTGCGGCGTAGTCGCGCACGTCCTGCGTGATCTTCATCGAGCAGAACTTCGGCCCGCACATCGAGCAGAAGTGCGCGACCTTGTGCGCCTCCTTCGGCAGCGTCTCGTCGTGATACTCGCGCGCGGTGTCGGGATCGAGGCCGAGGTTGAACTGGTCCTCCCAGCGGAAGTCGAAGCGCGCCCGCGACAGCGCGTCGTCGCGAAGCTGCGCCGCCGGGTGCCCCTTGGCGAGGTCGGCCGCGTGCGCCGCGATCTTGTAGGTGATGACGCCTTCCTTTACGTCGTCGCGGTTGGGCAGGCCGAGGTGCTCCTTCGGCGTGACGTAGCAGAGCATGGCGCAGCCGAACCAGCCGATCATGGCGGCGCCGATGCCCGACGTGATGTGGTCGTAGCCCGGCGCGATGTCGGTCGTCAGCGGGCCCAAGGTGTAGAACGGCGCCTCGCCGCACTCCTTGAGCTGCTTGTCCATGTTGATCTTGATCTTGTGCATCGGCACGTGGCCGGGGCCCTCGATCATCACCTGGCAGCCTTTCTTCCAGGCGATCTGTGTCAGCTCGCCGAGCGTTTCGAGTTCGGCGAATTGCGCGCGGTCGTTGGCGTCGGCGATGGAGCCGGGCCGCAGGCCGTCGCCCAGCGAGAACGACACGTCATACTTGCGCATGATGTCGCAGATCTCGTCGAAGCGCTCGTAGAGGAAGCTCTCCTTGTGGCGCGACAGGCACCACTTGGCCATGATCGAGCCGCCGCGCGAGACGATGCCGGTGACGCGATAGGCGGTCAGCGGCACGTAGGCAAGCCGCACGCCGGCGTGGATGGTGAAGTAATCGACGCCCTGTTCGGCCTGCTCGATCAGCGTGTCCTTGTAGCACTCCCAGTCGAGCTTGACGGGATCGCCGTTGACCTTCTCCAGCGCCTGATAGATCGGCACGGTGCCGATCGGCACCGGCGAGTTGCGCAGGATCCATTCGCGGGTGTTGTGGATGTTGCGGCCGGTGGAGAGGTCCATCACCGTGTCCGCGCCCCAGCGGATCGACCACACCATCTTGTCCACCTCTTCCTCGACGGAGGAGGTGACGGCGGAGTTGCCGATGTTGGCGTTGATCTTGGTCAGGAAGTTGCGGCCGATCGCCATCGGCTCAAGCTCAGCGTGGTTGATGTTCGACGGGATGATGGCTCTCCCGCGCGCCACCTCGTCGCGCACGAACTCCGGCGTGATGAACGCCGGCACCGACGCGCCGAAGCTTTCGCCGTCGGCCAGCGCGGCCTGCGCGCGGTCGAGCATTTTCTTGCGGCCGAGGTTCTCGCGCTCGGCGACGTAGATCATTTCCTTGGTGACGACGCCGGCCCGCGCCCATTCGAGCTGGGTGACGGACTTGCCGTCGAGGGCACGATAAGGCTTCGGCGTGTTGGGGAAGTTGCGGGCGAGGTGCTTGCCGGTGACGTTGCCGTTGTCGACCGGCTGGATCGGCCGGCCCTCGTATTCCTCGACGCCGCCGCGCTCCTTCACCCACTCGATGCGGGTGCGCTTGAGGCCCTTCTCGACGTCGATGGCGACGTCGTTGTCGGTGTAGGGGCCGGAGGTGTCGTACACCGGCAGCGGCGCTTCGCCCGAGCCTTCGGTGAGCGCGATCTCGCGCAGCGGCACGCGCAGATCGGCGCGGCGTCGGGCTTGACGTGAATCTTGCGCGAGCCGGCGAGCGGGCCGGTGGTGACCTTCGGAGTGATCAGATCGGCGTTCGTGACGGGCTTGTTCATGGTGCTCTCCTGTAATTCTTATAACGCTTCGTGTCTGTTCCGCTCATTTCCGCATAAGCGGGAATCCAGTTCTTTGGCCTCTGGGTCCCCGCTTTCGCGGGGACGAGCGGATGGAAGCTGGTTCATCGAACTCAAGCAGCCTTCGCGGGTAGTCCAAGCCAGTCGCGCACGCGCGCGTCCGGATTGGGGTTTTGGGTGACGTCGCTGACGACGGCGATGGAATTCGCGCCGGCGGCGAAAATGTCCTTGGCGTGTTCGAGCTTGATGCCGCCGATGGCGACCAGCGGGATCGCGCCGATGCGGCGCTTCCATTCAGTGATGCGGGCGATGCCCTGCGGCGCGAAGCGCATCGACTTCAGCGTCGTCGTGAAGATCGGGCCCAGCGCCACGTAATCCGGTGCATGGCGCAGCGCGTTATCCAGCTCGGCGTCGTCGTGGGTGGAAAGGCCGAGCGTCAGCCCCGCGGCGCGGATCGCCTTCACGTCGGCATCCGCGAGGTCTTCCTGGCCGAGATGCACATGCTGCGCGCCGGCCTCGATGGCCGCGCGCCAGTGGTCGTTGACCACGAGCCTGGTCGCGGTGCCCTTCGTCGCCGCCAGCGCCTCGCGCACCAGCGCGAGCGCATCGGCGGCGTTCAGGTTCTTGGCGCGAAGCTGCACCGTGCCGACGGGTCAGGATACGGCATGCCAGAACGGTGTCCCGACGACAGGGGTTGAGGGGGAGGCGAAGTCGCGCGCGTCCATCAGTCCGGCCTCGTAGCCGACGCGGCCGGCCTCGACGGCGAGGCGGAAGGCGCCCGCCATCGCCACCGGGTCGGCGGCCTTGGCGACGGCGGTGTTGAGCAGCACGGCGTCGTAGCCGAGTTCGAGGGCCTGCGCGGCGTGCGAGGGCGCGCCGAGGCCCGCATCCACCACCAGCGCGATGTCCGGCAGCCGACGGCGCAGCAGCTTCAGCGCGTCGCGGTTGACGATGCCGCGCGCGCTGCCGATCGGCGCGGCCCACGGCATCACCACGCGGCAGCCGGCATCGACCAGCTTCATCGCCACGCCAAGGTCGTCGGTGCAATAGGGATACACCTCGAAGCCGTCCTTGATCAGGATCGCGGCGGCCTCGACCAGGCCGATCACATCCGGCTGCAGCGTCTCGTCGTCGGCGATCACCTCGAGCTTGATGCGCGGCGTGTGGAACAGTTCGCGCGCCAGCTTCGCGGTGGTCACGGCCTCGCGCACGCTCTTGCAGCCGGCGGTGTTCGGCAGCACGGCGATACCGAGTTCATGGATCAGCGACCAGAACGCATCGCCGGTCTTGCCGCCCGCCATTTCGCGGCGCACCGAGACGGTGACGATCTGCGCGCCCGAGGCGCGGATCGCCTGCTGCATGATCGCCGGCGACGGGTAGAGGGCAGTGCCGATCAGCAGCCGGGAGGAGAATTCGGTATCGTAGAATTTCACCATTGCACTCCGCCTTGCCTCAGCCGCCTTGCCTTGGCGTGAGAATTTCCACGCAGTCGCCGTCCTTCAACGGCGCCGACGCCCAGCGGGCGCGTGGCACCACGTCGTAGTTCACCGCGACCGCAAGCTGCTTGCTCTCGTATTCGAGTTCATCGAGCAGCGCCTCGATATGCGCGGCGTTCGTTTCTCGCTGCTCGCCATTGACGATCACAAGCATCGCATCACCTGGTTATCGACCTCGCCGCGCTGGACATAGGCGGCGGTCAGCTCGGCCAGTGCCGGCGCGAGCAGGAAACCGTGACGATAAAGCCCGTTCACGGTGATGGTTTGTCCCTTGATGTCGATACGCGGCAGGTTGTCGGGGAAGGCGGGGCGGAGCCCCGCGCCGATCTCGACGATGCGCGCCTCGCCGAACGCCGGATGCACGGCATAGGCCGCGCTCAAAAGCTCCAGCGCCGAGCGGACGCTGACGCCGCGATCCTCGCTCTCGATCGAGGTCGCGCCGATCATGAAAATATTGTCTTCGCGTGGAATGATGTAGAGCGGCCAGCGTGGATGCAAAAGCCGCACGGGGCGCGACAGCGCGATCTCGTCGGTCTCGACGATGATCATCTCGCCCTTGACGCCGCGCAGGTCCGGCGCGACATCGCGCGCGGCAATCCCGCGGCAATCGACGACCAGATGGTTGGCGTCGCCGATCTCGTGCTCGTTGTGGAAGCGAATCTCGATGCCCAGCGCTTCGAGCCGGGCGCGCAACTTCGGCAGCACCCGGCGCGGCTCCACATGGCCTTCGTCCTTGAAGAACAGCGCATCCTGGAACCGGCCTTCGAGAATGGGCTCAAGCTTGGCGATCTCGCGGCCCGACAGCCGCTTGTGGCCGCCGGACAACCGGGCGAAGCGCTCGAAATCGGCGCGGTCGCGCGGGTGGGCCACGACCAGCGAGCCGTTGAACGGCGTATCGGGAAGCTCCTCGCGCCACAGATCGAGCGAGCGCGCGCCAAGGCGGGTGATGACCGGCTCCGACGATTCGCCTTCGCACCAGGGCGCGAGCATCCCGCCGGCGAAATGGCTGGTGGCCTGCGTCATCGACACATCGCCGCGCTCGAAAACCGTGACGCGGCGGCCGGCCTTGGCCAGCGCGAGCGCCTGCCACGTGCCGGCGATGCCGGCGCCGATCACATGCGCTATTGCACCGCGCGCCGCCTTGGTTGGCGCAGCCGCAGTCTCGCGTGTGGATGAACCGTTCTGAAGCATCCCTGTCCCTTCGCCGGCATGACCCGGATCAGGTTCAAAGGGTCGCCGCCTTCGCGGCCTCTCAGCTCCGTTTTGGAGCACCCCTCGGAACGCCTCTAATTTAGGCTCGTGGGCCGAAGTGTCAACGCACACCGCCGCATGGCGTCGCTGCTGTACGCAACGATGCTGTGCGGAAAACGCATCGGGCGCGGAGCTTTCGCGCCGCGCCCGATGTTTCCGCCGTATCCGGCCGCCTATCGTGGCGGCGCCGCGCCGGCCTGCTGTTCGATCAGCGGCGTGATGCGCCGCACCGCGACGCGGCGATTGGCGCGCTCCGGCCCACCGGTCTGCACCTTCAGATATTGCTCGCCGTAGCCCTGCGTCACCAGATTCTCGGGTGGAACCTGGAACTGTTCGGTCAGCGCCACCGCCACCGCTTCGGCGCGGCGATCCGACAGCGACAGGTTGTCCTCATCGTTGCCGACGGCGTCGGTGTGGCCTTCGATCATGAACACTTCGCTCGGGTTGCGTTGGATCGTGTTGTTGAGCGCGCGCGCGATCACCGCGAGCCGGTCGACCTGATCGGGCGTGAGCTGCCATGAGCCGGTGTCGAAGTTGATATCGAGATCGACACGCGGCATGCGATCGCGAATCGCCGCGCTGTAGCGGACCTGGTCGAGCGTGTAGCGCTCGGGGAGCGCTTCCACCGGCGGGGCCGTGAACGCACCGTAAATGGTGTCATATCCCGCGTCATCGGCATCGACGATGTAGTGGTTGCGCGGGATACGGATCACCGGCGGCGGCAGCGCGATGAAGAAATTGCCGGCGCGCGGCCTGCTGTAGTCGTTGTTGATGATGATGACGTCACGGCCGTCGCGATCGCGGCGCATGCGCCGCAGCAGGCGTCCGTTGTCGTCAATGACGTTGATGATGCGCACGCCGTTGGGCCGCTCGACGATCGTCTCGCGATGGCCGCCACGCCGTTCGACACGGACATCGCGCGAGCCGATGGCGAAGCGGTTGGCGTCGTCGTGGCGGATGATGGTCCGGTTGTCCTGGCGGATGATGGTGCGGTCGCCCTCGCGGATGAACGTGCGATTGCCTTCCCGCGTCTCCTTTCGCTCCTGGCGAAGCTGGTCGATCTTCGGCGCGGGCGATTGTCCGTCGCGGCGGATGAACTCACGCGCGTCTCGCGGCCGCGGCGGCTGGCCCTGCGGGGTCATCATCGCCGGATTGGGGCCGCGCATGGCCGGTCCGCCCGGCGGCTGTTGGCCGGCCGCCGGCGGCGCCCCGCGCTGCGGCTGCACCGTCGAGGGGGCGATTTGCGGCTGCGGCTGCCGGGCGGCAGGACCGTTGGGAGGTCCGCGGCGCTCTTGCGTGGCGGGCGCGTTCGGCGGCTCACGCCGTTCCTGCGCGGCAGGTGGCGGCGGGCGCCGTCCGGGCGGCTGTGCGGTCGGAGGCGTGGCTTGCGGTTGTTGCGGGCGCGCGGCCGGGGCTTGCGTCGGATGCGCCGGCGGCTGCGGGCGCTGCACGGCCGGAGCCTGAGGGCGCTGCATGGCGGGCGGTTGGCGGCGTTCCTGCACCGCAGGGCCGCGTGGCGGCTGAGCCGTCGGGCGTTGCGGTTGCGCGGCGGGCGCGTGCGGCGGGCGCGGTTGAGCAGCCGGAGCAGGCGGCTTCGGCGGAGCGGGCCTCGCTGCGGGCGCGTGTTGCGGCTTGGGCGCCTCGTGCCCAGGCCCGCGCGGCGGCTGGCGCCGGCGCTGATCCGCGTTGTCGGCCGGTGCGGCTTGCGCCATGCGGAAGACGCCCTCGGTTGCCGTCGCTGCATGGCTTGTCGAGGACACCGATGCGACGGTCAGCAACGCGGTGCCGGCGAGCAGAAGCGACGTGACGGCCGTCGGGGCGATACGATGGCGCGAACTCATGATTTGGCGTTCTCCGTTCTGGCGCATTGGCGCTGTAGCGCGCGCGTGTAACGTGCCCGGTTGAACTTGGCGATTTCGTGACTGCGCGTGGGTTTGTTTCGGCGCGCCGATGAACGGACGTTTATCGAACGCTCATTGTTGCAACGCGATCTTGCGCACCAATGCTCGTGCGCTGCCGTCCGCTTCGGCAATGACGCGCAGTGTTGTCGAATCGAATTCGACATCGACCAGCCGCAGATCGTTGACCGCGGCTTCGACCTCCACGCCGTCGACCGGCTTCTGGAAATCCGCGATCGCGTCCTGGATGCTCTTGCGCGCGCTCGCTGCGAACGGCTTGAGATCGATCACCGCGTTCTGCGCCAGCGCGTCCTGCAGATAAGGGATCGCGGCGCGCGCGGCCGTGCCGAGCAGGCCGAACGCCGCCTGCGATTGCACGTCGAGCGAGATGTCGGTCAGCCGCATGATCTGCTGCGCCTGATCGAGCTTGGGCTTGCCCCAGATGTGAACCGTCGCCTCCGCGCCCAGGCCGAACCAGCTTCTGTTTTCTTTCGCCTGCACGCGCAGCGAGATCAAAAGCCGGTCGCCCGACGCCGAGACTTTTGCCGCCAGCACCGTGACCTTGCCCGGTGCGTCGCCGCTCTCGGGGAAGGTTCGGCCCTTGAGTTGTTGCTCCAGGACGCGATTCAATTCGGTGAACGGCACATCGATCGGCACCGCGATGCTGACCTTGCCCTGATCGGTCTGCTGCAGCGTCAGATCGAGTTTTGCGGGAAACGGACACTCGGGCTTGGTCTGTTGGGGCACGATACGCGTCTCGGCCTGCACGCCCAGTGTCAGGATCACCCAATCCGGCACGATGCGCGGCTGCGCCGCGAACGCCTTGGTCGGCCGTACCTCGAGCCACAGGTTCGGCGCGCCGGCGGCGGCCTGGCCGAGCCGGATCGAGCGGCACATCTGCATCCATTGCTTGCGCGCGGCCGTCTCAAGCGTGCGGTCGTCGCGCAGGCGGACCGAAAGCTTGCTGATCTGCTCGCCCACGGTTTTGTCGAGCAGCGGCTTCACCTCGTTCGACACGTTAAGCTTGATGCCGGCGATGGTCATGCCGCCGTCGGCCAGCGAGACGTTGCCGGTCAGGTTGGGCTCGATCCGCCAGTTCTGCAGCAGCGACGGATGCGAGGTCACCGAGACGTTGCCGCGGATATCGGCGCGCTGGTCGAGCGCGCGCGTGGTGAGCTTTTCCACGCCGCGGCCGAGCTTGTTGCCGAGAAGTCCGGTGATCGTGCCGGCGAGACGGCCGGATTGGTCGGCGACCTGGCCGGTGGCGCGAAGCGCGCCGTTGAGCGTCGTCGCGATGTTCAAGCCTGACGCCACGCTGGAGACGACAATCGGGCCGCGCGAGATGCTCCAGCCGATGTCGGCCTTGCCCAGCAGATCGGCGAGCGGGTTCTCGTTCTTGCCGTCGAGGCCGCGCGGGGCATTCGCTTCCATCACGTCGCGGATGGCGAGATCGGCGACCGCCACCGGCGCGACGATGACCGAGTTGCGGGTCACCGGCTGCAGCGGCGCCAGGGCGGCCAGCGCCGGACGGCTCTCATCGAGTGGATTCTGGGGAAAGAACCGGTCGAGCGCCCAAAGCGTGCCGCCGAAGAACACGGCGACGACGGCAACACTGAACAGGATGGTGCGAAACGACAGGTGGAATGGCAGCGTTGTTCTCCCCTTCAACGTTCTCCGATTTTAGTCCGCACGCCGTCGCGGTGCCAGCGTTCAAGTTTCAATGCAGACCCGACAAAGCGCCGCATGAGGACGGCGCGATGTCTGGTGCGATGACTGATGCGATGTCTGGTGCGAGGTTTTGGGGTAACCGGTTAAGGCTGTCCCATGCGGTAAAGCTTGACCGCGGCGTAGACGGCCTCGCTCGCCGGCGTCGGCACGCCGAGTTCTTTGCCGAGCGACACCACCTTGCCGGTGAGCCAGTCGAGCTCGAGCCGGTTGCCGGCTTCGAGGTCGTGGAACATCGACGCCTTCATGCCGGGAGGCGCGTTCTCGGAGAACGTCATGCGGTCGTCGATCCAATCGTCCGGCACCTTCGCGCCGGACTTCTGGCCGACGGCGAGGCATTCCGTCATCAGCTTGCGGTAGAAGGCGCGGGTGTCGGGATCGGCCAGGATCTTGCCGAGCGGCTGCCGCGTCATGCAATTCGCGCCGGCGAGCGACGACAGGAAGATGAATTTCTGCCAGCGCTCGCGGTTCATGTCGTCCTGGAGCTGCACGTCGACGTTGGCAGCCTTTGCTGCTTCGGCAAACGCTGCGAGCTTGGCGTCGGGCTTGCCGTCGATACGACCGCAGCGAAGCGTCGCAAACTTGCTGGTGTGACGAACCACGCCCGGTCCGCCGAGCACGCTCGCGATGTAGGCCGTGCCGCCGACCGTCTGGTCCTTGCCGAGGATTCCCGACACGCGCTCGTAACTGTCGACGCCGTTTTGCAGCGTGATGACGCGCGTGTCCGGCCCGACCAGGGGCTTCGCCAGCTCGGCCGCGGCCTCGGTGTCCCAGAGCTTGACGGCAAACAGCACGATATCGACCGGGCCGACGTCCTTGGGATCCGACGTGGCGTTGACGTTTTTGAGGTGTACGTCGCCGTGGACGCTCTCGATCGTGAGTCCGTTCTTGCGCAGCGCCTCGAGGTTGGCGCGGCGCGCGATCAAGGCCACGTCGTGCCCCGCTTGCGCCATCCGCCCGCCGAAGTAGGCGCCGACGGCGCCCGCTGCCATTGCTGCAATTCGCATCGTGTGTCACCCGGTTGATGTTTCGGAGCCGGGTTTATCGAAAGCGAAGGGGCGAGGTCCAGTGGCCTCGCCCCAAAATCGCACGACCGATGCCGGGATCAGTACAGGCGCGATGCCGCAGAGCCGTGGGCGAGCGGGCGGCCCGCCGTGTTGGGCACCGTCATCGCCGCCGGCCGCGGCGCGTCGTTTTCCGAGATGTGTTCATGAGTTCGCGAGCGCGTACGCGCCACCTCGGGGTTGCGATGTCCGTTCATCGGCAGCACCACGACCTTCGCGCCGACGGACACGCGATTGAACAGGTCGATCACGTTTTCGTTGGTCAGCCGGATGCAGCCCGACGACACGCGCTTGCCGATGGTGCTCGGATCGTTGGTGCCGTGGATGCGATAGAGCGAGTTGCCGAGATACATCGCGCGCGCGCCGAGCGGATTGCCAGGGCCGCCGGCCATCATGCGCGGCAGGTACGGCTGGCGCGCAATCATCTCCGCCGGCGGATGCCAGTCCGGCCACTCCTGCTTGCGCGCGACGTGCTCGACGCCCGCCCAGGTGAAGCCCTCGCGTCCGACGCCGATGCCGTAACGGATCGCGCGGTCGTTTCCGAGTATGTAATAGAGATAGGTGTGCGGCGTATCGATGATGATCGTGCCGGGCTTCTCGTTGCTGTGATAGGCGACAACCTGGCGACGGAAGCGCTCGGGCACCACGGCGGACGAGTTGTCCGGCGCGGCGCGGTAATCCTGCCGGTAATCCTGCCGATAATCCTGCCGATAATCCTGCCGATAATCCTGCATGGTGCGCCCGTCAGGCATCGCCTCGGGCCCATTGCCGCGCGGCATCACCATCGGCGGTCCGAAGCCGGGGAAGGGCTGATCGATGTAGACATCCGGATAATCGGCGTCCTCGTCGACACCGAGTGGCGCCGCATAGGCAGCCGTGGACAGAATCGTGACGGCCAACGCCGCGGTGGCGAGATGCCAATGACCAATTCGGAACATGGGGTACTCTCCCGACGCCCACCTCACCCACATTGCATCTATAACGAGCCAGAGGGGCGGCGGTTCCCGGTCAACGCCGGTCGGCGTGCCAGCCGACGCGGGCGTCGGCGATGGAATCTGTGGAGGAGAAATAAGGCTTGATGTCGACGAGCGGTGTGCCGTCGAGGCAATCGAGCCCGACCACGTGGAGGGTCGAGCCCTCCACCTTGCGCAACTCCACCACGCTCAACGCAATCGGGTTGGGCCGCACCGGCGACCGCAGCGAGAAGGTCGGCTTGCCGGAGCCGTATTGCGCCGGGACCTGGACCACGAGATCGCGCCGCGCCCGGTCCATCCAGTAGAGCACAATCAGGTGAGAGCAGGTTTCGACGCCGGGCAGCGCCTGTTGCCAGCGCGGGTCCACCTCGATGGTGCAGACGGTGCCGGACTCGCGGGCCTGGCGGGCGTTCTTGGGGCACTCGCTGCGGGTTTTCCACGGCGTGCGGATGCGGCCGATGAAATAAAGCTGGGCGTCGAAATGGTCCGGCAGCGCGACGGCCACTTCGCCGTCGCGGATGCCGGAGGCCGGATCGTTCGATTGGGATGTCGTATCGGATGTCATGACCGCGTACCTTAGGCGAAAGCGACCGTTCGGCCCAAGGTCGTTCGAGTGAGATTGCCCGGCCCAACGATCGCGCGACCCTGCACATTTCCGGCGGCACCACCTGAACGTGCTCGCGGTATGTCTATTCCCTCATAGATTGATTTTATCACAATATTAACGTTAGAGTTGTATTGCCAAGAGCATGGCAATCGCTGGTTTCCATGCTGTCCTCGTGCCCGTCGCCGGCCTGCTGCTGTTTCTTTCCGTGGCCGGT
>JAFKKQ010000518.1 GCA_017304505.1 Hyphomicrobiales bacterium
CAAGGAAAATCATCATCGAAAAAAAGCCGAAATGGCCGAGGTCTCCGAAGGTTATCGCCCACGGGAACAGGAACGCGACTTCCAGATCGAAGATGATGAAAAGGATGGCGACGAGGTAGAATCGAACATCGAATTTCATACGCGCATCGTCGAACGCGTTGAAACCGCACTCATAGGCCGAGAGCTTCTCCGGATCGGGATTTTTGTAGGCCACCAGGAACGGCGCGACCATGAGCCCGAGGCTCAGAACCAGCGCGACCCCGATGAACACGACCAGGGGAAAATAATCAGCCAACAGCTCGCTCATGCGCTCGCCTCGCCCTCGCATCGCCCGAAAGAGGGCATTGCTTCGGATCGCCTGCCCTGCCGCTTGGCGGCAAAGCGCCGCGGCAACGCAAAAATCCTCGCCCGACAGTTCGGATTCGCTCTAAGGTCGGGCGCGCGAGGCTTAGCGCAGTGCACAATGGGTGGCAAGCGCCGCCATGCCGTTTCGACATGACGGCGAGGCCTGCGGAAATCGCAGTCAGCGACTGCCAGCCAGCGGCGCTCCGGCGACCAGCGTGCTGATCCTGTAGATGCTGGTCCGGGCTGAAATGTAGAGCGTTTTTCGGTCGGAATCGCCGAACGCGAGATTTGTGCCCCCTTCCGGCAGCGGAATGACGCCCAGCGGCTTGCCGATCGGCGACAGCACCCAGATTCCACCCGGTCCGGTGGTCCAGATATTTCCCTTGGCGTCCACTTTCGTACCGTCGGTGATGCCGGGGGCCTTCTCCTTGTCGAGGTCGGCGATGACCACGCTGTCGCCCAGCGTGCCGTCCGCCTTCACGTCGTAGCGCCGGATGAAACGCTCCCGGCCGCCGTTGACGTAGAGAAACGTCTCGTCGGGCGAGAAGGCGAGACCGTTCGGCGACATGATGTCGTCGATCAACCGCGTGAGCCTGCCGTTGCGGAGCATGTAGATGCCGACGACATCCATCTCCTTCGCCGGGTCCTTGTCGAGCTTCGGGAGCCCGCTATAGGTGTCGGTAAAATAGATCGAGCCGTCCCGGCGGACGACCACGTCGTTCGGCCCGTTCAGGCGCTTGCCCTCGTAGCGGCCCGCCAGCACCGTGCGCTTTCCGTTCTTCTCGATCCGGTCGATCGAGCGGCTGCCGAAGGCGGCGATGATCAGCCGGCCCTGCGGGTCGAGCGCCAGCCCGTTCGCGCCGCTCATGTTGAACTTCTCGAAGCCGGGATCCCCCTCCTTCTTGCCGTTCGTAAACGGCATGCCGACGCGCCAGAGGTCCGGCTTCTGGTATCCGGCCTTTTCGAGGTGGATTTCGGCCTTCCCGTCCGGCGCGAGGCGGTAGACCACATTGGCCGGAATGTCGGTGAAGAGCAGGACGCCGGTCTTCTTGCCGGGCGCCCAGGTGAC
>JAFKKQ010000346.1 GCA_017304505.1 Hyphomicrobiales bacterium
CCGCGAGTTGCTGCGCGCGCGCTGCGGTGCGGTTGCAAAGCCGGACTTCCTTCGCGCCGCGCGCCATCAGTCCGTAGACCACGGCGCGCGCGCCGCCAC
This sequence comes from Hyphomicrobiales bacterium, assembly GCA_017304505.1. Taxonomy (GTDB): domain Bacteria; phylum Pseudomonadota; class Alphaproteobacteria; order Rhizobiales; family Xanthobacteraceae; genus Z2-YC6860. Next base: position 100 of record JAFKKQ010000346.1, read on the forward strand.
CGGCGCCGATCACAACCGCCGGGCCGGCGTCGGCGCGCCAGTCCGGCGCGAGTTCGAGAATGTTATGGATGAAACCGTACCAGTCGTTGTTGGAGCCGGCGAGCGAGCCGTCCGGCCGCACCGCGACGCAGGAGATCGCACCGATTTTCCTCGCGGTGATATCGACCTCGTCGACGATCCGCATGGCATCCTGCTTCAAGGGGATCGTCAGATTGCAGCCGGACAAGTTCAATGCCGGCAGCGCGCGCAGCGCCGCTTCGAGCCGCTCCGGCGGAACCGCCAGCGGCACATAGGAACCCGCCAGTCCGTGCTGCGCGATCCAGTAATTGTGCAGCATCGGCGAGCGCGATTGCGAGATCGGCCAGCCCATCACGGCGGCCAGAAGGAAACGGTCGTTGGCTGGCATCGTCGATCCACAAAGAGTGCAGCATGCCAAAGCCCGGCATGCCCCGTGCGATCCGCTTGGGGCGGATTACGCCGCCTTGGCGCTCGCCGCCGGTAGCAGCTTGGCTTCGACCAGCGCCTTGCGGATGCGTTCGATTTCGACGCGTTCGATCTTGACCAGCGGCGGCCGCACCGTGGCGCGCGGCAGCTTGCCCATCAGCACCAGCGCCTCCTTCATGCGGTTGTGCATGTCGACCCAGGGCGGCGCATAGAACACGCTGGCGAGCGGATAGATGCGGTCGTTGAGGGCCTGCGCGGCCTTGAGGTCGCCGGCCTGCACGGCGCGGAACAGCTTGGCCTGCAGGTCGGCGATGACGCTGCCGCTGCCGGATAGCAGGCCCTTGCAGCCGAACGTGAGCGAAGCCATCAGCCACGAGCTTTGCGTCGTCAGCACGTTGAACGGCCGCGACAGGTTCTGCAGCGTGCGCACATGCCACTCGTGCTGTTGCGGCGTGCCGGCCCAGTCCTTGATCGCCTTGAGCGAGGGGATGTCCTCGATCATTTTCAGGATCGTCTCGTTCGGGTAGCCTTGGCCGGTCGCCAGCGGATACTGGAACGCGATCAGCGGCAGGTCGGTGGCGTCGGCGATGCGCTTGAAGTGCTCCAACGCCATCGCGGTGTTCTGGCCGAGCGTGAACGGCGCCGGCGGAAACACCAGCAGCGCGGACGCGCCGCCGGCCGTCGCCATCTTGGCGAGGCGCGCGGCCTCAAGCGAGCCGTCGGCCCAAATGCCGTTGACGAGCGGATATTTGTCGCCGATCTCGCTGCCCGCGATATCGAGCACGCGCTGCTGCTCGTCGAAGGTGCAGGAGGCCACCTCGGTCGAATGCGCGTTGATGGTGACGGCTGACAGCCCCTCGGCTGCGGTTACGTCGCGCAGGTGCTTGCGAAAGCTCGCCTCGTCGATCGAAAGGTCGTCATGGAACGGCAGCAGGACGGCCGGAATGACGCCGTGGGGAACATAAGAGGGATGACGGGGCATGGCAGTCTCCGGAAGCGGTGCGTTGGGTCCGCGTTGAGTCCAGGTCATTATGCCTGGAAAGCGGTCTTCGGGCACCAACGTTTTTTGCGGGCCGCCGGCGCTCAGCGCTGCAGAGCGCCGATCGTGCGGCTGGCGAAATTGAGGCGCTCCGCCATCACCTCGATCACATAGCTGAGCAGGGCATGGGCGACGGCCGGCTCGTGAGTCTTGATGTGCTCGTAAGCGTCGGCAGGTAGTTCGTAGAGCACGCTGGCCGTCTCGGCTTGAATCGTTGCGCTGCGTGGCCGCTGGGCGATGAGGCCCATTTCACCGATCGTGGTGTTGCGGCCGACGCTGCGGACGCGGATCGAACGGCCATCGTTCAACTCCACGATAACGCCGATGCGGCCGTCAAGAATGAAATGCATCGCATCGGCGGAATGGCCTTGTCGGGCGATGACGTCGCCCGCTTGAACTACGCGGTGGGTTGCGATGATCTCTTCTTCGCACGCTTCGACCGCGCGATCGAGTTCGGAGGCGACGATGGTGTCCGGCGAAATGAGCCCTACGGCGCGAAACGTCTGCTCCAATTGCGGCGTGAGATGAACCAGAACGAGCCGTGCGCCGCACCCGGCCGCCGCTTTCTTGATTTGCAGGAAGCTGTGCATGGCGGACGAATCGATCCCGGTGACCAGGCGGAAATCGAACACCAGGAAACGGCATCCTGTTTCGTTCGCAAGCAGCGTCTTGACGTACTCGTAGAGCCGGTTGACCGAGCCGAAGAACAAATAGCTCTGAAGCGCCATCCCCTGAATCTCGCGGCCGTGATCGGACAACAAGGACAATTCGCTGGAGTCGCGGTCGAGCGAACTGCGATACTCGGAGCCGTCGAAGGTGAATTTGATAACATTCACTTGGCTCGCGCTGAGGGCAAAGATCGCGCAACCGATTGCGATGCCGATCACGACGCCGGCGATGAAGCCCCATTTGACGATGATGATCGCAATGACCAGCAGCGACAGATATTCGATCAACAAAAGCTGCCGCGCCGACTGGACCAGCCATCGGTGGACGAGCTCGCCGCCCAGGAACAGCAGCAGCCCGCCGAGGGCGTATTTCGGGACATACCCCAGAAAGGCGGGATCGACCACCAACAGCGCCGCGCACACCACGGCGACCGTGATGCCCGCGATCCGCCCGGTGGCGCCGGCGACCTGCGCGAGGGTGGTTCGGCTCACCGAGACACAGCTCACATAGCCGCCGAACGCCGCGGACGTAAGATTGGCCGCGCCCAGCGCCCGGAGTTCGCGTTCGATATTGGCCTCGCGCCGGGTGGCCATCTCGATGCCGGTCATGTTGAGCAGCAGACTGACGATCGTCACGAATATGACCCCGACGATGTCGCCGGCGAGCGATGGCAGCGATGCCCAGGGGAATGCACCGAGACTGGCTGCTTTCCACGGCAAGGAGAGTGGCTCGGCCGCCGGGGTTTCGAACGTCCAGCCCGCGGCTTGCGCGTCCGCAACCGAAAGGCTGGTCAGGGGCAACACGAGATGAATTGTCGCGACGGCCACCAGCAGGATGGCGGGCAAGACGAAAGGGCTTTGCAAGCGAGGTAGCGTCAGTTTCAGGAGAATCGCGATCGCAAGACCCGCCGCGAGCTTGGCGGCAATCATGCTATCGGCGAACGTCCCGATGTCGTCCAGCGTCAATCGGTGGTCGGTCATCACTTGGATGGCGCCGAGAACCATCAGCCAGCCGGTCGCACCAAGAAAGCCGCCGATGACCGAGTAGGGTACAAAGCGGACCGCTTGTCCGGCCCGGGTGAGCCCCAGCACGCAAAGCGCCACGCCGGTGAGGGCCGTTGTCAGCGCCATCACGATCACGGCCGACTCGAGCTGGTTGCCGCCGCCGCTGGCAACGATCTGGTGCGTCAGCGCCGCGACCAGCGTTGCCATGGCGGCCGAGGTCGAGCTGTCGGGGCCGGCCATCGCAAACGGAATCGAACTGCGCAGCGCGACGACGGCCGCGCCGATGGCGGCCGACAGGAACGTCATGGCAACGCCATAGGACAGCCACTGGCTGAGAGGCCCTGAAAAGATCAGCGCGGCATAGGACAAGGAGTAGGCCACGGCGAGAACGCTGCAGACCGAGCCGGCGAAAACGTCGCGCAGCGTCCGGTTCGCCGCGCTGCGGGCGCTTGCAGCGAAGTCAACGGCCATGCCATCTCCCGTATGGTGATTCGAGAGCGCTGTCCCAGTTAGGACAGAACTGGAGTCGAGGCCAGCGGCGATGCGCGACCTATGCCGCGGCGGTTGGTTACACCCTAACTGACGTCATGATCCCTTTCGGGAAAATCTCCTCGGGCTCGGCACGCCGATGGGCGATGCCCTGCTCGTGGGTGTAGCGCAGGAACTGCTCGAAGGTCGGGCGGTTCTCCTCGATGCCGTAGGGGAATGTGTCGGCGCCGAACTGGTCGGCCATCTTGCGCATGTAGGTCGGCAGCCAAGCCACCGGATAGCGCGACACGGCCGGGTCCATCAGGCGCTCGATGCTGCGGTTCTTTGATGCGAGGAAGGCGTTGTAGAGATTGCGCGCCACCCACGGGTTTTCGTCGAGCACACGCTTCTGCAGCGCGATCATGTGCATGATCGGCCACACCTTGGTGCGCTGGTAATACGCTTCCTCCATTGCCCAGAAATCCGGGAAAAGTCTTTCGATATCCGGATGGCCCTGGCGAAAACAGTCCGGCGGACGCGCGATCAGCGCGCAGTCGATCTCGCCTGAAGCCAGCATCTCGCTGAGCGACTTGTCGGCGACGCGGGTCAGCTTGACGCCCTCGGGCAGGCTCAACTCGACCTTCTCGATCCGTCCGGCCTCGTTGGCGCCGGCCTGAACCCAATGCACATCTTTCAAGCTAACGCCGTGCTCGTCGCCGAGCCAGCCGCGCATGTAGACCGCGGCGGTGTGCGCCCACTCCGGCGAACCGATGGTTCTGCCCTTGAGGTCTTTCGCCGTCTTGATCTTGCTTTTCTTGTTGACGTAGAACGACGAGAACCGGAACAGCCGCGAGCAGATCACCGGCAACCCAATGATGTCGGGATTGTCCCGCGTCACCTGGGCGGTGAATTTGGCGAACGACAACTCGGCCGCGTCCCATTCGCGATTGAAGGTGAAGCGCGCGAAAATCTCGTGGTGGCCCAGCATCGACCAGGTGGTGTCGATACCCTCGGCCCGCACGCTGCCGAGGCGGAAATCGCGGAAATGATCGTAGTCGGTGGTCGCGACCGACAGCTTAAGGCGGCTCATGATGTCCTCGGTGGGATGGGCGGGCGGCGGGAACGCGGCTAGACCAACACCTCATCCGGGAGAAATCAATGGCCTCGCGCGATCCGGCGCGTCGGCGATCGCGGTCGAAGGCGTGCGATGATTGGCTAGAATCCGAACGGGCCGCGATTCCAGAAGCCGCGCTGCTCCGGTGGCGGCGGCGGCGGTTGGCGGCGGCGGTAATCGGGCGGCGGCGGCACGTCGGACCGCTGCCGGTAGAGCGGCCGGCCTTCGTAATCGTGCTGCTGGACGTTCGGGCTCGGGCCGCCGAAGAAATTCTGGAAGAAGGGAGGCGGCGGCGGGAAGAATCCAAACGGGCCGCGCGGCTCCTCGTAAGTGGGCTGCGGCTCCTGATCGACTTCGTATTCCTGCGCGCGCGACACCAGCTTGTAGCGGGCGTCGTCGACCTCGCCGGTGTCGTCGGTCCGGAAATACTCCATGAAGGCGTTACGGCTGCGCTCGTCGAGGCGTTCGCCCGTGCGCACGTCGATCGGCAGCGCCACCAGATGCCGCGCGGCTTGCGGTGACGGGCCGGGCAGCGGCGTCTGCGGCGCATAATCGTTCCATGCCGCCTCCATGATCTGGTGGAAGATCGGCAGCGCGACGTGGGCGCCGGTCTGGCCGCGGCCGAGCGTGCGCTTGCCCTTGGCGTTATCGTAGCCGACCCAGACCGCGATGGTGACGTCGTTGCTGAAGCCCATGAACCAGGCGTCGTTGAAGTCGTCGCTGGTGCCGGTCTTGCCGCCGATATAGGGCGATAGCGCGTTCAGCCGGTAGGCGGTGCCGCGCGCCACCACGCCTTGCAGGATCGTGCGGAGCTGGAACACGGCGGCCGGATCGACCGGAAGCTGCTCGAGCCCTTCCTTGGCCTTGTAGATTTCGCGCCCGTCCTGGGTGATCGACTCGATCACATGCGGCGTCGGCCGGCCGCCCTGGTTCGCGATGGCCGCGTAGAACCCGGCGAGGTCGATCGGGCGCACCGGCTGGGCGCCGAGCACGAACGGGTAGAAGCGCACGCATTGCGGATAGACGTGGGCCGCGACCGCGAGGGCACAGACGGCGTCGAGGCTTTCCGCCGGGTCGTCGGTGATGCCGCCGTTGAGCAGGCGCGCCGTCACCAGGTTCTTGGACAGCTCCAGTGCGCGGCGCAGCGTCATCGTGCCGGTGTAGCCGCGGTCGTAATTGTGCGGTGACCAGTAATCGGTGCCGCGGGTGTAGCGGTTGACGCCGCCGATCGGTGGATAGGTCAACGGGGCATCCCGCACCAGTGTGTTGGGCTGCAGGCCGCTGTTGAGGGCGGCGAGATACGTCATCGGCTTGAGCGAGGAGCCGGGCTGGCGCCGCGCCTGGGTCGTGCGGTTGAGCTGGCTCAGCGGATAGGAGAACGAACCGACCATCGACAGAACGCGGCCGGTCTTGTTCTCCAGCATCAGGGCAACGCCCTGGACCGAAGGCCGCACGCGCAGTTCGACGCGCGTGCTTTGCTTGCCCGACTTGCTGGTGCTGTCGATGACCTTGACATAGAGGACATCGTAAAGCGCGATCGGGGTTCGGGCCCGTGCCCCTGCCATTGACAGCGGCAGGATACGTCCGTCACGCAAGCCGACGCGGATGGAACTGGCGCCGTTCTTGGAGCGCACCCGTTCGACCACAACGGCGGACGCCCAATGCACGTCGTAGAGCGGCAGCCGCACCTGTTCGAGCGCGGTGAGCCAGACCGGCTTGGTCGGATCGGTCTGTTTGGGGTCAGCTTGGAGTTTTTTGATCGCTTCGGCGAGGTTGGCCTCGGGGCCGCGGAATTCGAGACGCCCGGCGCCCCGTTCGTATTGCCACAAGCCTTCCTGCAACGCCGCTTCCGTGGCGCGCTGCAGATCGGGCCGGATGGTGGAGTGCACTTGGTAGGACTGCGCCGTGAGACTGGTGATGCCGGCCACGGCGCGGGCCTCGCGCCCGATCTCATCCACCAGATGGAAGCCGGTGTTGCGGCGCACCCGCGTCGATGCGACGAAGTTGAGGCGGTCCGCCTCGGCCTCCTTCATCTGCGCTTCGGTGATCGCGCCATCGTCCTTCATGCGTTCGAGCACGTACTCGAGTCGCCCTTGCGCCCGCTCGCGGTGGCGGTCGGGATTGAAATAAGCCGGCCCCTTGGTCAGGCCGGCCAGGAATGCGCCCTGGACAAGAGATACGTCCTTGATCGGCTTGCCGAAATAAGCCTGCGCCGCGAGATCGACGCCCCATGACGAGCGGCCGAGGTAGATCGAGTTGAGATAGATCTCGAGGATTTCCTGCTTGCTCAGCACCTTCTCGATGCGGTTGGCGACGATCACCTCGCGGATCTTGCGCTCGAAGGTGACGCTGTCGCCGACCAGCAGGTTCTTCGCAACCTGCTGGGTGATGGTTGAGCCGCCCTGACGGCGGTCGCCGGTCATGGTGTTCATGAAGGCGCGGATCACGCTGCGCTCGTCGACACCGTGATGCTGGAAAAAGCGTTTGTCCTCGGCGGCGACGAAGGCCTTCTGCACAAAATCGGGGATCTCGGCGAGCGGCACCCAGTGGCGCCGGCTGTCGGGCTCGAACAACTCGGCGAATTTCGCGCCCTTGTCGTCGTACACCGTGGTCATGCCGGGAAGCTTCAGGCCCTTGAGCCTGTTGTGGTCGGGGAGGTCTGCAGCGGCGCGATTGTAGAATTCAATCACCTCGCCGATGTCGACGACCTCGCGATCGACCGTCTCATGTTTGCAGAACTGGCGGTAGGCGAGGAGCAGATCGTCGAACTTAATGCCTTTGAAACCCGCGACTTCGCCAGCCGTGGCGTTCTTGTCGGTCATGGCCGTGGAGATCAGGCTGTCGAGATCGATGTTCTCGATATCGAAAGCTTTGCGCACGTGGTCGCAACCGTCGCCCAGGATGCGGGCGACCTCGGCCTTGTCCTGCACCGGATCGAACTGCGTCTTCACTGCGTCCGGCCGGGTCATGACCAGACTCAACGCAAGGGCCGTCGCGAACACCTTAACGAGTATGGCTTCCATGCAATCGCTGACACTCCAGGACGGCTTATCTCCTATATCATTAATACAAAAAGGCGATTTGACGGTGACGGCGGCGGCAAAAATATTTCGTGAGCCTGCGGCCGTGAATTTGTTTCGCGGTGTCAAGGTGTTAATGAGTTAACGGAGAGGCCGCCACAATCGGGGAGGGGCAGCGATGGCAGACCAGGGCCTGAGCGAACGGCTGCAGACGCCGATTTCGACCGTGGAGCTTGAGCGGCGCTGGAGCGCCATCCGCGCCGCCATGAAGCGCGAGGGCGTCGATGTCCTGCTGATGCAGAACAACAACGACCACATGGGCGGCTATGTGAAGTATTTCACCGACATGCCGGCCACCAACGGCTATCCGCAGACCGTGGTGTTTCCCGTCGACGACGAGATGACCGTGGTGACGCAGGGGCCGTTCGGCGGTGATGCCCGTCCGCCGGCCAACGTCTGGCGCGGCGTTAAGCGGCTGCTGACCACCCCGAGCTACGAGTCGGCGCACTATACCCAGACTTACGATCCCGAACTGGCGGCCAAGGCGCTTGCCCCGTACGCCCACGCCACCATCGGCTTCGTCGGTATCTATCAGATGTCATTTGCGATGGGCGACTTCATCATGAAGCGGTTTTCCGGCGCGCGCTTCGTCGACGCCAGCGAAATGGTCGACCGCATCAAGGTTATCAAGAGCGCCGAGGAACTGGAGCTGATCCGCCGCGCCGCGCTGATGCAGGACGGTGCGATGAAGGCGGCCTTCGATGCGGTGATGCCCGGCATGCGCGACACCGAGGTCGCGGCGATCGCCCAGCACTACAGCCAGATCCACGGCAGCGAGAACGGCATTTATCTCTGCGCATCCATGCCGCTCGGCCAGCCGGCAAAGTTCGGCCAGCGCCATGTGCAGAACCGCACCATCCGCAAGGGCGACCAGGTCGCGCTGCTGGTGGAGGATTCAGGACCGGGGGGCATGTACACGGAGCTCGGCCGCTCCTGCGTGGTCGGCGTAAAAGTGCCGCAGCAGATGCAGGACGAATTGGAGTTCTGCAAGGAGGCGCGCAAGCTCACGCTCGACCTGCTCAAGCCCGGCACGCCCTGCAAGGAGATCTGGGAAGCATTCAACGCCTTCATGCGCAAGAACGGCCGGCCCGAGGAGGCGCGGCTTTATTGCCACGGCCAGGGCTACGATCTGGTGGAGCGCCCGCTGATCCGTGGCGACGAGCCGTGGACCATCGCGAAGGACATGAACATCGTCGTCCATCCGACCTACGATCACGGCGGCTATCTGAACTGGCTGTGCGACAACTATATCATCGGTGGCAACGGCCCCGGCGACCGGCTGCACCGGTTTCCGGAGGTGGTGGTGGAAGCACTCTGAGCGAGGGCCGCAGGTTTTCTGTCAGATCAAGCTGCCGATCACCGCCCGCTGTCGTTGTCGTGGTGATGGCCATGCCGATGGTGCGGCGAGGTCCTGTAATGCTGCCGCAGCAGGTCGAAGCCGTAGTCGTTGCCGTTCGGCGTGCGCACGATGGTGTGAACGTGGAATTTCGCCGGCGCGGCGTTGGTGAGGAACACGCCGGCGTGGTGGTCGAATTCGATAAACGTCACCGGGCTCTGCACCCGATAATAGAAAGCATCCGTTTCCGAGAAGCCGCCGATCCAGCAGAAATGCGTATCCGCGAGATGCCGCTCGACCTCGTCCATGCGGGCGGCGCGTGGGCCTTCGGGCAGCGACGAGAGATAGTTGCCGATCAGGTCCATCAGGTCGCGCCGCTGCACGGCGGATAGCTCCGCGCCTTTCAGCCCCTCGTAGGGCACGATGCGGTTGTCCTGGAACGCGCCGCCGAGATGCAGATTGTCGGCGAAATGCCTTCGCCCTTCCGGCAAGTCGCCACCCATCATGGAATGCGCGACGATGGCTCGCTGGCGCTGCTGCGCCGACAGCGAGCGCATCAGGGCAAGGCCCGCGCGCTCCTCATCCTGGAACAGCCGGATGCCCTTGAACGGCCCGTGGTCGGCATAGGACGGTTCGGCGCCCCAGAACGCCGGGGTCAGCACCATCTGTTCGCCCAGCACGAAGCAATTGAGAACGAGATGATGGCCGAAGAGCTGCCAGCCCCACGGTTCGTTCGCCGACGGCACGCCGAACAAGCGGAAGATGTAGCTCCACTCGCCCAGCACGGCCGGCCCGCCGACCAGATCGCCGAGGAAACGGTTGAGCCGCATCACGTCGCGCGACAGTTCGTAACCCCTCGCGCTCATGCTGGCGCGCAGCACGGCCATCACCGCATCACGTGACGGCTCGCCAACTTCGTCGAGCCGCAGGCCGTGGTGCTCGACATAAAGCTCGGTGTTCTGCCAGCGCCGCCACATCTCCGAGTCAATGGGAAAACACACCGCCGCCCGCTGTTCGGGCGGCAGTTGCGCCAGGAGTGCTTGCGCCGTCGCGACCATCGCTTGTGTCGGCGCACCCTCCGCTCGCGGCGCGTAAAGGTCGGGAATGACGCTGCCATCGGTGGTGATGCCACGAAACGGCTCCGCGAACAGCCGCTCCCAGTTGGCGAGCGAGCCTTGGGCGCGCGGGCTCGCGATCCGGGCTTGCATATGGGCACGCGCGGTCGGCCCGGCGATCATTGCGCCGACCG
>JAFKKQ010000347.1:0-1936 GCA_017304505.1 Hyphomicrobiales bacterium
CAGTTGCCCGGAGGAGCTGGCGTTCCCGTGCGGCTTTATCGACCGGGACCAACTTATCCGTCTTGGCGAGAGCCTCGGCAAAAGCACCTACGGGCAATACCTGATCAGGATTGCGGAAGAGCAGCAGGGGTGACGGCCGCGGCCGTACCCTCTTCGTGCTGGATCGAACATTCGCCGCCGAAGCGATCCGAGAACGTTTGGGCGCGGCGCGCTGACATTCAGATAGAGGCGACTCCAATTTAGCGGTTTCGCCCGCGGCGGTTGGTCCCAATTGAGAGCGGCCTTCGTTGGTGACATGCTACCTCCATCGGGGCGCGACACCTGGGAATCAGGGCTCGAAACAAGCGCGAAGGGAGGAGAATGTGCGAAAGCTCGCGGTGATGATGGCGGTTTCTGTTGCATTGGCATTGAGCGTTGGCTCACAGGCAATGGCCAAAAGTAGAAAAGGTGCCGCGCACGGCCCAAACTGTGAAGCAAAATGCGCTCACGTTCTGAGTTTTGCCAAGGGCCAATGCATGACCAAATGCAACGCAAAAAGGTCGAGGCGCTAGGTCCGATTCAGCCACGTTGAGTCAGGCGCGTTGCTTATCTTTTTGAAAGAGCATGATCCCTCGGGTCGAGCCCGAGGGCGTGCTTGCTCGGAAACCGGCCCCGCTTTTCGAGACGTGCTCTTATCCGTCGTGAGCGCGACCAGTCGCCATCGGGAGGCCATCTCAATGGATGGCCTCTTTTGAGTTTTTAGCCGGACGAAAGCTCAGGGAGGGGGCGCGAAAGCCGTGGTCACGTCGGCGCACTCTTGCGGGTCACGGTGTTGCGTCGATCGGGTCCGGGGGGCAGCCCCACTATCTCTGAAACGGCTGGACTGCACAGCGGAGCGCAGCGCGTTGGCTGGGGAACTAGGATTCGAACCTAGATTAACGGAGTCAGAGTCCGCTGTTCTACCATTGAACTATTCCCCAACGTCGCCGCCGCAAGGCTTGAGACGTTCGGTCCTGCAAGGCCCACAATGCCTGCCGGATTCGGGCCCCTATATAGGGCCAAGTTTCCCGATGGTCCATCCTGCCGTGGAGCGTCATCCAGGCAGTCGATTCCGGTTTTCGGGAAAGCATGCGCTCGGGTCCGGCCCCTCGGACAAAGCCCAAACGGAAGGCCAACCGACCGGGCACTCGGCGAGATCGGGTCGGATTTGGGCCGCTACTCCGCGGCCTGTTTCCAGGTGGTGGCGTGGGTTTTGGGCTTGGATTTCATCCGAAGCTCGGTCAGTTCCTCGCGGTCGCGCTCGCTGTTGCGGAAGAGCTGGTCGCGCCCCGCACGGTATTGCGGCGGGCAGGCGATGTCGGCGCCGTACCAGGCCGCGGCCTTCATGGTGAACGACGGGTCGACCAAGTGCGGCCGGGCCAGCGCCACGAGATCGGCGCGGCCGGCGGCGACGATGGTGTTGGCTTGGTCGGCGGTGGTGATGGCGCCGACGCACATCGTGGCAAGGCCGGCGTCGTTGCGGATCTGGTCGGAGAACGGCGTTTGATACATCCGGCCGTAGACCGGCTCAGCGTCCGGCGTGGTCTGGCCGGTGGATACGTCGATGAGATCGCAGCCGGCCTCCGCGAAGGCCCGGGCCACCTGCACGGCGTCGTCGCCGGTGAGGCCGCCGTCCTGCCAGTCGGTGGCGGAGATGCGCACCGACATTGGCTTCTCGTCCGGCCACGCGGCGCGCAACGCACGGAACACGGCAAGTGGGAAGCGCAGGCGGTTTTCGAGCGGGCCGCCGTATTCGTCCGTCCGCTTGTTGGTCAGCGGCGAGATGAAGCTTGCCAGCAGGTAGCCGTGGGCGGCGTGCAGCTCGATCATGTCAAAGCCCGCGCGGTCCGCGCGCCGCGCCGCCTGCACGAAATCGGCGATGGTCGCGTCCATGTCGGCGCGCGTCATTTCGCGCGGC
>JAFKKQ010000347.1:1954-14940 GCA_017304505.1 Hyphomicrobiales bacterium
GCGGTTCGTCGATGCCGTCCCACATCAGTCGCGTCGAGCCCTTGCGCCCGGCGTGGCCGAGTTGGAGGCAGAACCTGGTCGCCGAATTCGCATGAACGAAATCGACGATGCGTTTCCATTCGGTCTCTTGCGCATCGTTGTAGATGCCGGTGCAACCGGGGCTGATGCGGGCTTCCGCGGACACGTCGGTCATTTCGGTGAACATCAAGCCCGCGCCGCCGATGGCGCGCGAGCCGTAATGCACCATGTGCCAGTCACCCGGCAGGCCATCGCTGGCCGAATACTGGCACATCGGCGACACCACCACGCGGTTCGACAACGTCATGTTGCGCAGCCGGAACGGCTGGAACATCGGTGCGACCGGATTTTTCACATCGACGTCGAAGCCCTGCGCCTTCGCTTCGCGCGCCACCAGCGTGTCGGCGAGCTTGACGAATTTCGGCGCGCGCAGCGCCAGATTATCGTAGGTGATGGCTTTTGAGCGCGTCATCAGCCCGAACGCGAAGCGCGCCGGGTCCATGTCCCAGAAGCGCTTGACGTGCTCGAACCAGACCAGGGAGACATCCGCCGAGTGCTGGGTCTTCTCCACCTCGTCGCGGCGCTGCGTCTCGAAGTGCTTCAGCGCGGCGGCGACGTCGCGCCCGCCGGTGGCGCGGAACGCCTCGTAAAGCGCGATGGCATCCTCCATCGCGAGTTTCGTGCCCGAGCCGATGGAGAAATGCGCGGTGGCCTTGGCATCGCCCAGCAGCACGACATTGCCTGCGGTCCAGCGTTCGCAGCGGATGGTCGGGAAATTGCGCCAGATCGAGCGGTTGGTAATGAGCTTGTGGCCGGCCAACTCCTTGGCGAACACGCCTTCGAGGAAGCGCGCCGAGGCCGCCTCGTCGAGCTTGTCGAGCCCGGCGCGCTTGAACGTCTGCGGGTCGGTTTCCATCACCCAGGTCGAGCGGCCGGGCTGGTATTGATAACAGTGGGCGATGAAGATGCCGTGCGGCGTGTCGCGGAAGAAGAAGTTGAATGCGTCCATCGGCCGCCGCGAGCCCATCCAGGCGAAGTGATTGGGCCGCAGCTCGACGGTCGGCTTGAATTGATCCTTGAACGCCTCGCGGGTGCGTGAGTTGATGCCGTCGGCCGCGACGACAAGGTCGGCGCCGCGGATGGTGCTCTTCAGCGGGTCGGCCTCGGACTGATACTTCACCTCGATGCCGAGCGAATGCGCCCGCCGCCCGAGGATCTTCAACAGCATCGCGCGCGACGTGCCGCAGAAGCCGTTGCCACCGATGCGGTGCGTCGTGTCGCGGAAGTGAATTTCGATATCGTCCCAGTAGGCGAAGTGACCGACGATCTGGCGATAGGTTTCGCGGTCGTAGGACTCGAAGGCTTCGAGCGTCTGGTCGGAGAACACCACGCCGAACCCGAACGTATCGTCCGGCTTGTTGCGCTCGAACACGGTGATGCGGGTCTGCGGCCATGCCTTCTTCATCAGGATGGCGAAGTAGAGCCCGGCCGGTCCGCCGCCGATGACATGAACTCTCATGCGCGTCTCCGCCCGCGGGACACGAGGTGCTTGAAGCCTGAAAAGTTTAAGCTTAAAGTATTTCCCGCACAAGAGGCCCGCAAAGAGGTTTTACAAGGAGCTGGCGATGGCTTCGCTGCAGGGACAGCATGCCTTCGTAACGGGTGGCGGACGCGGCATCGGCCGCGCCATCGCCGCCGCCTTGACCGGGGCGGGGGCCGCCGTGACCGTAGCCGGCCGCAACGAATCCATGCTCGCCGATGTGATCGAACATGGCGAAGCGGGCGGTTATGCGGTCGTCGATGTCACCGATGCGAAGGCTGTGGACGACAGCGTACGGCAGGCCGTTGCCGCGCGTGGGCCGGTGAACCTTCTGGTGGCCAATGCCGGCGGCGTGGAAAGCGCGCCGTTCGCCAAAGCCACGGCTGAGCAGTTCCAGCGCTTGTTCGATCTGAACGTGATGGGCGTGGTGCATGCCACCCGTGCCGTGCTCGACGGCATGCGCGAGCGCCGCTTCGGGCGCGTGGTGGCGGTGGCCTCGACCGCAGGCTTGAAAGGCTACGGCTACGTGTCGGCCTATTGTGCGGCCAAGCATGCGGTGGTGGGGCTGGTGCGTTCGCTTGCCGTGGAAACGGCGTCGTCGGGAGTGACGGTGAATGCGGTCTGCCCCGGATACACCGACACCGATCTCGTGCAGGAAAGCCTGGCGAACATCTGCGCCAAGACCGGACTGTCGCGCGAGGACGCGCTGGCGAGCCTGTTGAAGGACAGCCCGCTCGGCCGGCTGGTGCAGCCGCAAGAAGTTGCTGCCGCCGTGCTTTATCTCTGTTCACCCGAGGCGTCGGCTGTCACCGGCACGACGCTCGTCGTCGCCGGGGGAGAGATGTGATGGACGAGACGACCGCCATTCCGCTCGATGCCGAAACCAAGGTGGCGGAGCGTCCGGACGACCACAAGACCGAGCTGCGGTTGTGGCTTCGGTTGCTCACGTGCACGACGCTGATCGAGAACGAGGTGCGCCGCAGATTGCGCGGTGCGTTCGATATCACGCTTCCGCGCTTCGACCTTCTCGCACAGCTCGACCGCGCGCCGGACGGCATGACGCTGGGCGAGCTGTCGCAGCGCATGATGGTGTCCAACGGCAACATCACCGGCCTGGTGGACCGGCTGGTGGAGCAGGAGTTGGTTCGGCGTAAATCGTCGCCCAAGGATCGCCGGGTACAGATCGTCAGCCTCACGGCCGCCGGCCGACGCACCTTCCGTGCGATGGCGCACGTCAATGCGGATTGGGTCGGCGAAATCTTCGCCGGGCTGACGCCGAGGGATATCGAGATGTTGATGCCGCTTCTGGCCAAGACAAAGCAATCGGCGCGCAAGGCGCAAAGCAACGGAGGCGCGGCATGAGCGCGGCCAATCCCGTCACACTGCCGCTTTCGGGTTACAAGGCGCGCCATGTCGGCTTTGCCGTGGACGGCAAGGTTGCGACGCTGACACTCAATCGGCCGGAAAGAAAGAACCCTCTGACCTTCGACAGCTACGCCGAGGTCGTCGATCTGTTCCGGGCGGCGGCGCGCGACAAGACCGTCAAGGCCATCGTCGTCACCGGCGCGGGCGGCAATTTCTGTTCCGGCGGCGATGTGTTCGAGATCATCGAGCCGCTGACGAAAATGAATGCCGTTGAGCTGCTCGATTTTACCCGGATGACCGGCGAGGTGGTGAAAGCGATGCGTGCCGCGCCGCAGCCGATCGTTGCCGCGGTCGATGGCGTCTGCGCTGGCGCGGGGGCGATCGTCGCGATGGCGTCCGACATCCGCCTTGGCACGGCGGCGGCGAAGGTGGCGTTTCTGTTCAACCGTGTCGGGCTTGGCGGCTGCGACATGGGCGCTTGCGCGATCCTGCCCCGGATCGTGGGGCAGGGCCGCGCGGCGGAATTGCTGTTCACGGGGCGAAGCATGGACGGAACCGAGGCCGAGCGGATCGGCTTCTTCAACCGTCTGTCCTCGTCCGAAACGGTGCTGGCCGAGGCGACAAAGCTCGCGCGCGATCTCGCCGATGGCCCGACATTCGGCAACGCCATGACCAAGCGGATGCTGGAAATGGAATGGGCGATGTCGGTCGAGACGGCCATAGAGGCAGAGGCGGTGGCCCAGGCGCTGTGCATGGAGACGGAGGATTTCGCCCGCGCGTTTCGCGCCTTTGCCGCCAGGCAGAAGCCGGTGTTCGAGGGCAACTGACATGGCGATTCTCACCGACACGCTGGCGCTGCCGTTCTTCAACGACGACCATCGCCGTTTTGCGGAGGCGCTGGAGAGCTGGGCCGACGCCAAGCTGCCGCCGCTGCCGCACGATGACGTGGACGCCGCGTGCCGCGCACGCGTCAAGGCGATGGGCGAGGCCGGTCTGCTCAAGACGGTGGTGCCTCAGGCTTACGGCGGCCTTTATCCGACGCTTGATGTGCGCGCGCTTTGCCTTGCCCGCGAAATCCTGGCGTTCCGTGACGGGCTTGCCGATTTCGCCTTTGCCATGCAAGGGCTCGGCACCGGTGCGATCACGCTGTTCGGTTCCGAATCGCTGAAGCGCCGTTATCTGCCGCCCGTCCGCGACGGCAAGGCCATTGCGGCTTTTGCGTTGTCGGAGGCCGAGGCCGGCTCCGATGTCGCCGCGCTTGCGATGACGGCAACGCCCGATGGCGACGGCCACGTGCGGCTCGATGGCGAGAAGACCTGGATCTCCAACGGCGGCATCGCCGATCACTACGTGGTGTTTGTGCGCACAGGAGAAGCGCCCGGCGCCAAGGGATTGTCCGCCTTTGTGGTCGATGCCGACACGCCGGGCTTGAATGTGGCCGAGCGCATCGAGGTGATCGCGCCGCATCCGCTGGCCCGTTTGAAATTCGACGGCGTGCGCGTTCCGTTGTTGAACCGACTGGGCCGGTCGGGCGACTGTTGAAACGCTGCGGCATACATCAAAGCGAAAGCTGTTCGGCGGATCGCTGGCCGACTTGCAGATGACACAGGCGGCCATCGCCGACGGCGCGACGGATGTCGATGCCGCGGCGCTGCTGGTCTATCGCGCCGCCTGGACCAAGGACGTCGGCACCACGGGAACGGGCACGCCGCGCGTTACTCGCGAAGCGGCGATGGCGAAGATGTTCGCCACCGAAGCGGCGCAGCGCGTCATCGACCGAGCGGTGCAACTGCATGGCGGCCTTGGCATCACCAAGGGCGTCAAGGCCGAGGAGCTTTATCGCGAAATCCGGGCGCTGCGCATCTACGAGGGCGCGACCGAGGTGCAGAAGATCGTGATCGCGCGCGAGACGCTGAAGGCGGGCGCGTCAAAACGAGCCGAGGCAGCGGAATAGCTGTCCACGGTTCCGCCAACGGGCCGGGATAGGGAGGACAACGATGGCAAAGAGCGGTCACGTCGATCCGTTTGCGCGCGACAACCTGCCGCCGCGCGAGCTTTGGCCGGAGTTCAGGTTCGACCTGCCCGAGTTGCACTATCCCGAACGGCTGAACTGCGTCACTGAATTTGTCGATCGCTGGAGCACGGCCGGGCAGGGTGAGCGCACGTGCTTGATTGCGCCGACGGAAACGTTGACCTACGCGCAACTGGCGGAGCGCGTGAACCGCATCGCCAATGTTTTGACCCGCGACCTCGGACTGGTGCCCGGCAACCGCGTGCTGCTGCGCGCGCCCAACAACCCGATGATGGTCGCGGCTTATTTCGCCGTCATCAAGGCCGGCGGCGTTGTGGTTGCGACCATGCCGCTTCTTCGCGCCAAGGAACTGGCCTATCCGCTGACGAAAGCGAAGATCGCGCTGGCGCTCTGCGACGCCCGGCTGACCGACGAGATGGAGCGTGCCAAGGCGCAGTCGCCTGACCTGCAGCGCATCGTGGTCTGGGGCAGCGTTGCACCGGACTCGCTGGAAAAGCTGATGGCGAAGCCGGGTTACGAGAATTTCACCGCCTGCGACACCGCAAGCGACGACGTCTGCCTGATCGCATTTACCTCGGGCACGACCGGCGAGCCGAAAGGCACCATGCATTTTCATCGCGATATGCTGGCGATCTGCGATTCCTACGCCAGGCATGTGGTGCAGGCTGAGCCGTCCGACCGCTTTACCGGCTCGCCGCCGCTCGCCTTCACCTTCGGCCTCGGCGGCCTGGTGCTGTTTCCGCTGCGGATTGGCGCTTCGACCGTACTGCTGGGAAAGGCGGGGCCGGACGAACTGCTCGACGCTGTTGCGCGCTACAAGATCACCATTCCATTCACTGCGCCGACAGCCTATCGCGCCATGCTGGCCAAGCTGAAGGACCACGATGTGTCCTCGCTGCGCAAATGCGTGTCTGCCGGCGAGACCCTGCCCAAAGCGACGTTCGATGCCTGGCATGCGGCAACCGGCATCAGGATCCTCGACGGCATCGGCTCGACCGAGATGCTGCACATTTTCATCGGTTCGCCCGAGAACGAGGTTCGCGCCGGCTCCACCGGCAAGCCGGTCGCCGGCTACGAAGCCTGCATTCTCGATGATGACGGCAACGTGGCGAAGCCCGGCACGGTGGGGCGTCTCGCGGTGCGCGGGCCGACCGGCTGCCGCTATCTCGCCGACGAGCGGCAGAAGAAATACGTGCAGAACGGTTGGAACGTCACCGGCGACACTTACCTGATGGATGAGGACGGCTACTTCTGTTACCAGGCGCGCTCCGACGACATGATCGTTTCCGCCGGCTACAACATCGCCGGTCCCGAGGTCGAGGCGGCGCTGCTGACGCACGCGGCGGTGGCCGAATGCGGCGTGGTTGGCTGCCCGGACGAGGAGCGCGGCCACATTGTGAAAGCCTACGTTGTGCTGCGCCCCGGCATGACCGGCGATGCGGCGCTGGTGCGCGCGCTGCAAGACCACGTCAAGGCGGCAATTGCGCCTTACAAGTATCCGCGCGCTGTGGAATTCGTCGGCGAACTGCCGAAAACCCAGACTGGAAAACTTCAGCGCTTCGAGCTGCGGCGCAAGGCCGCCGCGGGCGCCTCCCACAAGCTCGCGTCCTAAGGAGAATGCCTGTGCCCGCTGCATCCGAGAAACACAAACTGCTGCAGCCGCCGGGATGGCCGCAGCCGAAAGGCTATGCCAACGGCATCAAGGCGCGCGGCGAATTCGTTTTCGTCGGCGGCATGGTCGGGTGGGATGAGAACGAGACATTTGCAAAGGGCTTTGCCGCCCAGGCAAAACAAGCCTTGCAGAACATCCGCGCGGTTCTCGCCGAAGGTGGCGCCGGGCCGGAGCACCTCGTGCGCTTGACGTGGTACGTGCTCGACATCGACGAGTATCGCGATGCGCGCCGCGAGCTTGGCGCGGCCTATCGCGACGTGCTGGGCGACAACTTCCCGGCGATGGCGCTGGTGCAGGTCGGGCGGCTGTTCGAGCCCGAGGCGCGACTGGAGATCGAGGCGACGGCGGTGGTTCCCTGACCTTGGCCCCGTCGTCATCGTTGTGGGTGTCATTCCGGGGCGCACTAAAAGCGCGAACCTGGAATCCAGACGAGAATTCAGGGCTGCATCTGGATTCCGGCTCGCCGCCATAGCGCGTCAAAGGCGCGCGTAAACGCGCTGATGCGCGGCGGCCGGAATGACACCGAGATCGTGGTGCTACTCCGCCGCTTGCGGCAGTGCGCGCACGTCCTTGATCGCGGCGGCGAGCGCGGTGCCGGTATCGTCGGCGAGCGCGGCCTTGCGCAGCCCCGCGAGTGTCGCGGCTGGGTCGGCTGTCGTCATGATCTGCGGCAGCATTTGCATCAGCGTGTCGTAACGCGCCCGGCCGCGCTCGTGCGTGTCGCTGTATCCCTTCACCAGCGTGCGGGTCGTCGCGATTTCCGTGGCCAGCGCGATGTCGCTCGCAGCCGTGGTCGCGACCGTGCGCAGCCACTCGCTGAGGAATTTCTGTTCATGGGCGAAGCGCAGCGAGCGCCGTCGCGTCGGCTTTAGTGCGGCGATGGCGTAAAGCAATAGGAAGCCGCGGATGGTGGAGGTCTTCACCACGCGGCCGGACTTGGTGAAACGCTCGACCAGTCGCCGTGGGAAGCCGCTGTTCAACAGCCGGCGACCGAGGCTTGCAGGCAGCGTGTCGGCGATTTCCTCCACGCGCGGATGCAGGAATTCGGCGATCTCGACGATCTGGCCGTCGGCCGCCTGCACTTCGTGGCGCACGCGCTCGAACCGGCTCGGCCGGATTTTCAACTCGGCCACGCGAACGGTGTCTTCGTAAGCCATGCCGAGCGCCAACTCGCGCGCGGTTTCGGCCAACAGGTGTCCCGAGCCGCCGCCGTACTTCTTGTCGGTCTCCGCAATCGGTTTCAACCGCGCGAGATAGTCGCGGGCGTAGGCGATATCTTGATAGTCTACCAGCCGTTCGATGCCGACCCGTATGATTCCGCGTGCCGGCTCGGCATAAGCGTCGGCCTCGGCCATCAGCGGCGATAGTGCCGAAGAGGGAGCGGCCGGCGGCGCGGCAGCCTTCGTTGGAGCAATCTCGCCTTCGGCCGCGGCAAATCCTGCGCCGAACGCCGCGATGCTGGCTTTCACGCCGACGCCGCCGCGATGGATCGCCGCCTCGAACGCTGTGCGCTGCATCGGCAGCGCCTTGGACCCGGCGAGCGCACCGAACAGCGCTGCGCTGATGACGCTGCCGGTTGCCTCGGCGAGCTGGGCCATATCAGCCGCGATCAGGCGTTTGGCCGCCGTGCGGCATCCCTCGAGCAGCGCGGTGGAATCGGCGCGGCCGTCGGCCAGCGCGATCTTCTCCGTCATCGCATAGACGCGGTTGGTCGAGACGATAAAGGTTGTCTTGTCGGGCGTGACCAGGCCGCGCTGCACCGCGCGGCCGCCTTCCATCAGTTCCGAGGCGATGACGATATCGACGTCGCCCGGCACCGGCGTGAGGCCCAGCACCGGCATCGGCGCGTTGGCGCGCGATCCACTTTTTGGAAACAGCTCGACGTAGTAATTGGTCGCGCCGGTGCGCTGCGCCACGCCGGGCACCGATGTGGTCTGCGCGATGTAGCCGGAATGCTCGGCCAGATCGACAAGCCAGTCCGCCAGGACGCCGCCGCCTTCGCCGCCCATAGCGAGGATGGCAATGGTGATAGGGCGCGGCGGGGCAGAAGGGTTCATCACACCGCCTGGAGCTTGCGCTCGATGCGGCGCTGCAGGAAGCCGATCACCGCGGCGCGCAGCCTGGCCTTGAAGCGGTCCCAGCCGCTGGGATTGGTGACGATCGAGGCGCGATAGAACGACGGGCACAGCACGGCGGCATGGCTGACCTCGCCGCACAGGCCGCAGCCGACGCAGGAGTTGATGACCTTGGTCACCGGCTCGCGTCGCAGCGGGTCGGGATTGGGGGCGATGGTCAGCGAGGGACAGCCCGACAGCCGGATGCAGGAATGATCGCCGGTGCAGGTGTCGGCATCGACGCCGAAGCGTTCGCGCACCACGCGCTCGCCGCGTTCGACCGCCTTTCGCATCAGCGGCTTGATGCGCCGCTGCTTGTTCAGCATGCATTCGGATTGCGCGACGATGACCTTCGGGCCGCTTTCCGTTGTGGTCAATGCCTCGCGCAGCGTATCGCGCATGGCGGCGACGTCGTAAGTCCGCGTGAGCGTCTTGACCCATTGCACGCCAACGCCGCGCACCGCCTGCTCGATCGGATGCTTGGTCGAGCGGATAGCGTTGAACGCGCCGGACGAGGGGATGTCCTGCCCGCCGGTTGCCGCCGAATAGCCGTTGTCGACAATGATGAGGACGTTGTCGCTCTTGTTGAACACGGCGTTGCCGACACCGCTGGTGAGGCCGTTATGCCAGAAGCCGCCGTCGCCCATCATCGAAATGGCGCGCTTGCCGGCCTTTATGTTGAGCGCCGAAGCACCGGCGGCGCCGAGGCCGTAGCCCATCGTCGTCGCGCCAACGTTGAACGGCGGGAAGATCGAGAACAGGTGGCAGCCGATATCGGCGCTGACGTGGTGCGGGCCCAACTCGCGCTCGACCAGCTTCATCGCTGCAAAGATCGGCCGCTCCGGGCAGCCGGTGCAGAACGACGGCGGCCGGCCGTGCACCTGCTCGTTGACGGCGTTTGCGGCCCCTGCCGTCTGTTGATGGGCCGGCGCCACCTCGGAGGCGGGCGGAGCCGGCGCGCGCAGATCGGGCCGCGTCTTTTCGATGAACTGGCGCAAGCCCTCACGCAGTACGGCGCCGGTGTACTCGCCAGCCATCGGCAGCACGTCCTTGCCGTGTATCCGCGTTTGGATATCGGCGCGGCGCAGGATGGTGTTGATCGCCTGTTCGAGATAGTCGGGGTGGCCCTCCTCGACAACCAGGACCGCCTTCTTGCCGGCGCAGAAGCGGATCAACTCCTTGTCCACCAAGGGATAGGTGACGTTCATCACATAAAGCGGGATCTTCGATTCGCCGAACGCATCGGCCAGACCGTTCAGCAGCAGTGCGCGCAAGGTCGAATTGTAGAGCCCACCCTGGACGACGATGCCGATGTCGTCCGCCTCGCCGTCGAAGAACTCGTTGATGCGGTTGTTCTCGATGTATTTCACCGCCGCCGGCCAGCGCTTTTCCCACTTGTCCTTTTCGTGGATGTAGGTCATCGGCGGCATGGCAATGCGCGACAAGTCGCGCCGCGGATTCTCAAGCGCATCCTTGAGCCCGAAGACGGGACGCTTGTTGTCCTTGGTGGCGAAGCGGCCGTAGACATGGCAGGCGCGGATACGCAGCATCAGCATGACCGGCGTGTTCGAGGCTTCCGACAACTCGAAGCCGCTTTCGACCGCGCGCACGATGGACGGTAGGTTGGGCCGCGGATCGAGCAACCACATCTGCGATTTCATCGCGAAGGCGTGCACGCGCTCCTGCATGATCGAGGAACCTTCGCCGTAATCCTCCCCGATGATGACCAGCGCGCCGCCGGTGACGCCGCCCGAGGCCAGGTTCGCCAGCGCATCGGAGGCCACGTTGGTCCCGACAGTGGATTTGAACGTAACGGCGCCGCGCAGCGGATAGTTCACCGAGGCGGCGAGGGTGGCCGCAGCTGTCGCCTCGCTGGCGCTGTTCTCGAAGTGGACGCCGAGGCCTTCGAGGATTTCGTTGGCGTCGGCCAGCACGTCCATCAGGTGCGAGATCGGCGCGCCCTGGTAGCCGGCCACATAGGAGACGCCGGATTGCAGCAGCGCCTTGGTGACGGCCAGGATGCCCTCGCCGTGAAACTCGGCGCCGTCGCCAAGCTTCAGCTTCTCGACCTCTTCCTTGAACGAGCGTTCGGCCATTCGCCTTATTCTCCGTCGCGCTGCCGGCCGGTCGACCGATGGCGTTTGACTTAAAGCCCCGATCGCGGCGATTATATTCGATCCAAGGCGTTGCGAAAAGACAGCCGTTCCAGCGGCTTGTGCGGGACAGAGGGGGAATGCGATGCGTTTGGCGCTGTTCGCCGCGTTGGCGGCCGGTTTGTTCGCCACCTCCAGTGCAGCCCAGGAGGTGACGCTGAAGGCAGTCAGCTCGTTTGCCGAGAAGACGCAATTCTCGCGCAACTTCGAGCGCTTCATCGACAAGGTCAACACCGACGGCAAGGGCGTGGTGAAGATCAACTACATCGGCGGTCCGCGCGCCATGCCGCCGTTCGAGGTCGGCAACGCGGTGCGCACCAGAGTGGTCGATATCGCCAACGTGACGGGTGCGTTCTACACCAACCTGATGCCCGAGGCCGATGGGCTCAAGCTCATCAGCAAATCGCAGAGCGAGCAGCGCAAGGACGGCACCTTCGCCTTCATCGAGCAACTGCACAATCAGAAGCTCAACGCGCATTACCTCGCGCGGCAGTTCCACAACGTGCCGTTCCACATCTATCTCAACAAGAAGATCGGCAAGCTTGACTTCACCGGGCTGAAAATTCGCGTCACGCCGGTCTACAAGGACGTGGTCGAGGCGTTCGGCGGAACCACGGTCACCACTGCACCGGGTGAAGTCTACACGGCGTTGGAGCGCGGCGTGGTCGACGGTTATGGCTGGCCGATCACCGGCATCTTCGATCTCGGCTGGGAGAAGGTGACGAAATATCGGATGGAGCCGCCGTTCTACAGCGTCGAGGTCGGCGTTCTCGTCAATCTCGATGTCTGGAAGGGGCTGACCGACGCGCAGCGCAAGGTTCTCAATGACGCCGCGCTGTGGCTTGAAGGGCTCGACAGCGAGAACGAGGCGGCGATCAAGGCCGAGCGCGAGAAGCAGGCCAAGGCCGGCATCCAGACGATCGAGTTCGGCGCGGCGGAGGACAAGATATTCCGGCAAAAGGCCAACGATGTCGGTTGGGCATCGGTGATCAAGCGTTCGCCCGAAAACGGCGCGAAGCTGCGGAAGCTGTCGGGGAATTGATTTTTTGCTTCGCCTTCGTGTTCGACGCTGCTGGCGAAGCGGGACAGCGGCGGAGGCGGAGAAATCGATGCGCCTGAAATCCGGAATTTGGGTCGCGGCTTATATTCGCCGCTGCCAGACCGAGGGCGTGCAGGCCGTGTTGCGCCGGCGCGGTGCCGATGAGGCCGGCGCGGTATTTATCAAGATCGCCCGGCTCGACGGCACCGCCGATGTGTACGGACCTGCGCCGCAAAGCTCGTTCGACGGGGCGCGCCCGTCAGACCGCATGTTCATCCGCAGTTTGAAGGCGCAGCCGGCGCCGGAGGCCGACGCCGAGGCCTACCTTGGGCGTCAGATCAAGTTCGACCCCGACATCTGGATTGTCGAGGTCGAGGATCGGGACGGGCGGAGCTTCCTCGACACCGTGGTCGCCTGAGAGCGCTTGGCTCAAAAATGCGCTACGCGCTCTCGGTCTTGCGGGTTTGCGCGTATTCATCCCAGTGGATTTTCGGTCGTGCCGCCGGGACCGCGTTGTCGCGTCGCTCGTCCCGCCGATGTTTTGGCTGGTGCCCCGGAGCCGCTTCGGGCGGTTTCTTTTCCGCCCGGTGTCCGGCCTGCCAGACCGCGACGAGACGCAACGCGGCTTCGGGTTCGATATCCTCGTGTAGCAGTGCAAGCTCGTGGATCCGCCGCACCGATTGGCTGATGGCCGGGTTGAGGCAAAGCAGGATTCGCTGCAGCACATCCGCCGGCATCCCAAGTGCCACAGCCGCGACCACGATCGGTTCGCCCGAGGCGTCATCCATCACGCGGCGCGCCTGCTCGCGCGCGATGCCGAGCGCGCGCTCAAGCTCGCGGATAAACGCTTCGCCGTTATGCCCCAGTGCCGCGGCCTCCAGCCGTTGGATCGACTCGCGCGCGGCGGCGGGGCCGATCGGCACGGTCGGCGCCAACGCTGAATAGGGCAGATTCAGCAAGATCAGCCGCCGCTCTTCGGCATCGGCCGTAAAGAACAACGTGCTGAGTTCACCGGCCGTGGCCCTGGTGCCGGAAAACACCGACGGGGATTTT
>JAFKKQ010000519.1 GCA_017304505.1 Hyphomicrobiales bacterium
GGCTTGACGGGAACGGCGCGTGTCTGCGGAGAACCGTGGCGCCGGCGCACGCTCTTTCGCACACGGGCACGGGCTCGCGCCGCCGCTCGGGACAGGTTCATGCGGCAATTCGTTCCTTGCGCGCGGCAATGACGCGCGATTCGCTCATTTATGTTGCAAAGCAACATCGCTGAGCGGGCGGAAAATTTCAACGGCCGGCAATGCGGGGCAGCTATGAGGGCCCGCGCAACGGCTGTTCCTTGACCGTCAGCATCGCCACCAGCCCGGCGACGAGAAACGCGGAGCCTGCGGCGAACAGGAGGCCGAACACCCCGGCGAAGTCGGCGCCGGCATGACCCGCTCCGCCGCGCAAGGTCTCCAGCGTCAGGCCGTGGCCGCCGGTGTCGGCGCCGCCCAGCACGATCGCGCCGAATGCCGCGACGATGAAGGCGCCGCCGAGCTGGCGGGCGAAGTTGAGCGCGCCGGTCGCGATGCCGAGCTGGTGCGGCGCGACCGCGTTCTGCACCAGCGTGGTGGTCATCGGATACATCACACCGAGGCTTGCGCCGGCGCCGAACAGCAGCGCGCCGACCGCAGCCAGCGGCAGCCCGCCCGGCTCCCACGCCAGCACCCCGAGCACGACGATGCCGAGCACCAGCGCGGCGACCGGGATGCGCCGATAGCGCACGACGCGGACCATCATCCGGCCGGCCGTGGTCGCCCCGGTTACCGTGCCGGCCAGGAACACGATCAGCGCCGTGCCCGAGCCGCTGGGCGTGAGCCCCAGCACCAGTTCGAAATAGACCGGCAGGAAGATCGTCAGCCCGATCACCGTGCCCACCGTGAAGAAGCCGGCGATAGCCACCGGCGCGACCACCGGCTCGCGCAGCACGGCGAGCGGAATGAACGGCTCCGGGGCGCTCGCGATGCGCAGCGCGAACGACAGCCACAGCACCGTGGCTGCGGCGAGCAGGCCGAGGATCGGCGGCGACGTCCAGCCGTAGCGCTGCCCGCCCCAGGTCATGACCAGCATCAGCGACAATGCCGACAGCACCATGAGCAGGGCGCCGGCGATATCCAGCCGGTGCGGCCGGTCGTTGCGCGGCAGCTTGCGCAGCACGCGATCGGTCATCCACAGCGCAACCAGCCCGATCGGCAGGTTGATCCAGAAGATGAAGGTCCAATGCAGGTGATCGGTCAGCACGCCGCCGAGCACGGGGCCGATCACGCTCGCGATCATGAACATGATCGCGGTGTAGCTTTGGTAGCGCGCGCGCTCCATCGGCGTCACCATGTCGCCGATGATGGTCTGCGCGATCGGCAGGATGCCGCCGCCGCCGATGCCCTGCAGCGCGCGGGCGGCGATCAGCGCCGGCATGGTCGGCGCCAGGGCGCAGGCGACCGAGCCCACGATGAAGATCGCGAT
>JAFKKQ010000520.1 GCA_017304505.1 Hyphomicrobiales bacterium
CCGCGGCGGCGTGTGCGCGGCGGCGCGCCCCGCAGCCGCCGACAGTTCAAAGCCGTCGAGGCGTTGCACCACGGATCGCCACTCCGCCAGCGTGCGATAGACGTTGATGAAGAAAGACAGCGAGGTCTGCACGCTGTTGAAGGCTGAGGCGGTCTGCATCAATCCGCCGAGTTGCATGGCTCCGGCGAAATAAGCCGGGCTCACCACGACATACGGAAAGACGATCGAGATCTGCGAATAGCCGGCGGTGAAGAACGTCAGCTTCTTGGTTCGGATCATGATCCGCATCCAGTTGTCCGCGATGCGGGCAAATCGTTCGACCAGGCGTTCGGTTTCCGTGTCCTCGCCCCGCATCAGCGCGATCTGTTCGGAATTTTCGCGCACCCGCACAAGATTGAAGCGGAAATCGGCCTCAAGCCGTTGCTGCCTGAAGTTGAGGTCGATCAACGGCCGTCCGATCCAATGGGTGAACAACGTTCCGGCCAGCGCATAGACGAGGGCCGCCCATACGAGATAACCCGGAATGCTCCAGACGCTGCCGAACATCTGCAGCGGGGCCGCGGCCGATAGCGCCCATAGAATGACGACGAAGGAGCCGAGCGTCACCACGGCGCCGAGAAGTCCGACGCCGATGGTCAGCGTGCGCTCGACAAAGAGTTGGATGTCCTCGGCGATGCGTTGGTCCGGGTTGTCGGCGGCGTCGCCCAGAAGCTGCATGCGGTAATGATTGGCGGCGCCCAGCCAGTTGCCGAGATACTCCTTCGTCATCCATTGACGCCAGCGGATCTGAAGCCACTGATTGAGGTAGATCTGGTAGACCGCGAGAAGGATGTAGGCGACGGCGAGCACACAGAAGAACATCAGCTCATGGATGAAGGAGTCCCAGTTGCGCTCCTGCAGCGCGTTATAGAAACGATTGTTCCATTGATTCAGCAGAACGTTGATGCCGACGAGCGACAGTTCGATGGCAATCACGGCAATCAGCAGGGCGAGACCGGCACGTCGGTCTTCGGAACGAAAATAGGGTACGGCGAGCCGCCAGATGGTGGCGAGCGTCGTGGCAAAACCTTTCACGGGCAATCTCCTGTCGGGTGGTGCGCCGGATAACTCCGCATCGGCGGCCGTCGAGCCGGGCATCGCCCCCGGGTCCGTCACGCAAAATAGTCTGGATCGCGGCTCGGGGGCATTCCCACCGTCTTGTGAAGTCCAACCAAGCCGGTACAGTTGCGGCCGCTAGGCGGAATAGAGAACGGCCGCCGGACGTTTATGGCTTGAGGCGAAAGGCGGACGACAACGTAACCCATGATATTCGGCTCTAGAGAGAGGGGTGACATCTCATGAGAAGGAAATCTGACGGTTCCAAGACGCACAACTTAAAAATCGATAACCTCCACACGACGTCCCG
>JAFKKQ010000521.1 GCA_017304505.1 Hyphomicrobiales bacterium
TGAAAATTGCACTCGACCACATCGCCATCGATATAACCCTCGGACAGCGAGCCCGGGCCATGCGTGCAGGTGTCGTCGGTGACGTAGTACTCGCCCTCGACGTTGAAGACGGCAAGGATCAGGTCGTCTTTTTCGACCCGAAGCGCCTCTCCGGGCGCGATCTGGTCGGCTTTGCAAAGTTCGAGCTTGGTGGGCACGGCAGCGGGTTCTCTTGTGGGGTGGTTGGGCGTAGGATCACGGTCACGGCAGGCGATGGACACGGCTCCCATAGACCATGTGTCCCGACGGCCGGTCAATCGTCCGCTAGCGGACTGAAACGCTTGAGTAATCCCAGCGCAAGGCGCTAAAGAACAATCCTACCATCCGGGAGAGCCCGATGCTCAGAAAAGAACAAAACGATCTCCTCACCCAGACCGGCCCCGGCACGCCGATGGGCAACCTGTTCCGGGCAAGCTGGCAGCCCGCCCTGCTGGCCAGGGAATTGCCCGAGCCGGGATGTCCGCCAGTCCGCGTCAAGCTCCTGTCCGAGCGCCTGCTCGCCTGGCGCGATTCCAACGGCAAGCTGGCGCTCACCGACGAGTTCTGCGCCCACCGCGGCGTCTCGCTGTGGTTTGGCCGCAACGAGGACGGCGGGTTGCGCTGCCCCTATCACGGCTGGAAGTACGACCACACCGGCCAGTGCATCGAGGTGCCGTCGGAGCCGAGCGAGAGCGGCTATTGCCAGAAGATCAAGCTGAAGTCCTATCCGCTGATCGAACGCGGCGGCGTGCTGTGGACCTACATGGGTCCGCCCGAGAAGCAGCCGCCCGCGCCGGAGTGGGAGTTCGCCGTGGTGCCGGCGGAGCAGAGCTTCATGTCGAAGCGGGTGCAGGAGTGCAATTGGCTGCAGGCGATGGAAGGCGGCATCGATTCCAGCCACGTCTCCTTCCTGCATTCCGGCGAACTCAACAGCGATCCGCTGTTCAAGGGCTCCAAGGGCAACCAGTACAACATGGGCGACATGAAGCCGGTGTTCGAGGTCGTCGAAAGTCCCGGCGGCCTCTACATCGGCGCACGGCGCAACGCCGAGAACGGCAACTACTACTGGCGCATCACGCAATACGTCCTCCCCGCCTTCACCATGATCGCCCCGCGCGCCGACCACCCGGTGCACGGCCACTTCTGGGTGCCGATCGACGACGAGAACTGCTGGGCCTGGAGCTTCGACTACAAGGTCACGCGGCCGCTCAGCGCCAAGGAGCGCAAGGCGATGGAGGACGGCCAGGGCATCCACGTCGCCTATGTGCCGGGCACGTTCCGCCCCGCCGCCAACAAGGACAACGACTACCTGGTCGACCGCGAAGGCCAGAAGGCCGGCAAGACCTACAGCGGCGTCTATGGCATCGCGATGCAAGACGCTTC
>JAFKKQ010000522.1 GCA_017304505.1 Hyphomicrobiales bacterium
GGCCAGGGTGCGACCATGATCGAGCGGGACGATGCGATCCCGCCGCTGGCGGATTTGCTGGAGGAGCTTGCCATCGCGCGCGAATTGGTCGCATCGACGAGACTGGCCGCATGAGCCTGCTCGAACGCCAGATCGTCTTTCGCGACGAGATCGCGGCAGAAGATGGGGCCGCCCCGCCTTCCTCGCCCGGCATGGCGATTTACCGCGAGGCCTATCGCGCCCGGCTGCTCGGCGCGCTGGAGACCAGCTTCGAGCGGACGCGGCGCTGGGTGGGCGAAAGCGCGTTCATCGCCGCCGCGAGCCATTATATCCTCACCGTTCCACCCACAGGCTGGACGCTCGACGAATACGGCGCGGATTTTCCGGGGGTGCTGGCAGAGCTGTTCGCGCAAGATCCCGAAGTGGCCGAGCTGGCCTGGCTCGAATGGCACCGGCAGCAGGCCTTCGCCGCAAAAGATGCGCCACAGCTCGACCCTGTGGCGCTGGCGGCGGCCGGGTATTCGGAGCAAGATTGGGAGCAGATGCGCTTTGCAATGGCGGCGGGCTTTGCCGCGCGGCGGATCGCGACCAATTGCGTAGAATTGTGGGCCGCACTCGCCGAGGGAGACGCCGCCGATTTTGCTGTCACCCACGATGCCGGCACGGCGCTGCTCGTTTGGCGGCATAGCTTTGCCCCTCGCCACCGGATTGCCGCATCCGACGAGGGGCACGCCCTGATGCGGATCGCCCAAGGCGCCACGCTGGGCGAAGTTGCGGAGGATGCGAACGCACCGAAGCTGGGACAATGGCTGACGCAATGGTTGACCGAAGGCATGTTTGCCGAGGCCGGATGCGAGTTGAAACCGGCATATTCCGAAGCAGCCCTGTCGGTGGGCTGACCGGGCAAGGCGAAACAGACGGTCCGCGATGATTCACGGGCCGGTCTACCCGACCATTGCCGATAGCCATTTTTCGAAATAGGCCGGCCAGGCCGCCGTCGGCGTACCGGCGCGGCCCATTCCGAATCCGTGCCCACCCACCGGGAACTGATGCAGTTCTACCGGAACGCCCACGCGTTCGCACGCCTTCTCCATGAGCACGGTATTGGCGGGATTGCTGATCGGATCGTCCTTTGCCTGCACGAGGAACACCGGCGGACAACGCGCGGTAACGTGGGTTTCCACCGACCATTGCGCCGCCGCCGCAGCGGTCGGATGATCCCCGACCAGCATCCGGCGGGTGTAGGTATGATCGTAAGGCGCCTGCAGCGTGATGACAGGATAGATGAGCGCCGCGAAAGCAGGTCGTGCGGAAAGATCGTCGGCCGCGTCGACCGGCTCGTAGGATCGAAACTCTGGTCGTGTCGCCGCGAGACCCATCAAATGGCCTCCGGCGGAAAAGCCCAGAACGCCGATCCGCT
>JAFKKQ010000505.1 GCA_017304505.1 Hyphomicrobiales bacterium
TGGGTGGCGGAACCGGTGGGTTCCTGTCCAGCCGCGGCACCGCCAACATGCTGACGCGCAGCACGGCGATCCTGGCGGTCTTGTTTTTCGCCACCAGCCTGTTCCTCTCGATGCTGGCCGGCTTCGAGCGCAAGCCACGCTCCATCCTGGATACGAGTGCGACTCCTGCCGCGCCGACATCGCCTGCGACGCCTTCTTCGCCGGGCAGCGGCGGTGTGCTCAATCAACTGGGCGGGGCGCCACAACCGGCGCCCGCCGCGCCTCAAGCGCCGGCAGGGCCTCAGGTGCCGAGGTCGCAATAGAGAGCTACAGCAAGGGCCGGTTCTCCGGCCCTTCGCTTTTTCGATGACACGAAACGTAAGCCAGACGAGACGAGACATGAACACACCCGGGCAAACAACTGTTGCCGCCAGCCTTTTTGGGCCGCTTGTCCACAGCATGCCGCTCGGCATGGCTTGGCCGCGCTTGGCGCTCTCGTCGAATCGATTCGCGCCAGTTAAACGTTGAGCCCCATGGCGCGGTACATCTTCATCACCGGCGGCGTGGTTTCCTCCCTCGGCAAGGGTCTGGCATCGGCCGCGCTCGGCGCGCTGCTGCAGGCGCGCGGCTATAGCGTCCGGCTGCGCAAGCTCGATCCCTACCTCAACGTCGATCCGGGCACGATGTCGCCGTATCAGCACGGCGAGGTGTTCGTCACCGACGACGGCGCGGAAACCGACCTCGACCTCGGCCACTACGAACGCTTCACCGGCCGGCCGGCGAGCAAGCACGACAACATCACCACGGGGCGCATTTACCAGGACATTCTGGCCAAGGAGCGGCGCGGCGACTATCTCGGCGCGACCATCCAGGTGATTCCGCACGTCACCAACGCCATCAAGGATTTCATCCGCGCCGGTAATGACGGCTTCGATTTCGTGCTGGTCGAGATCGGCGGCACCGTCGGCGACATCGAGAGCCTGCCATTCCTTGAAGCCATCCGGCAGTTCGGCAACGAGTTGCCGCGTCAGCATGCGCTCTACATCCATCTCACGCTGATGCCGTATATCCCGAGCGCGGGCGAGTTGAAGACCAAGCCGACCCAGCACTCGGTCAAGGAACTGCTGTCCATCGGCATCCAGCCGGATATTCTCCTTTGCCGCACCGACCGCGAAATTCCCAAGGAGGAGCGTCGCAAGCTCGCGCTGTTCTGCAATGTCCGCGAAAGCGCGGTGATCGAGGCGCGCGACGTCGACAATATCTACGCCGTCCCGGAGGCTTATTCGGCCGAGGGCCTCGACCGCGAGGTGCTGCAAGCCTTCGGTCTTGACCCCGGCAAGCAGCCGGATTTGGCGCGGTGGCAGCTCATCAACGAGCGCGTCCGCAATCCGGAAGGGCAGGTGACCATTGCCATCG
>JAFKKQ010000052.1 GCA_017304505.1 Hyphomicrobiales bacterium
AGATTCCGCGCTTCGCCTTCGAGAAGTTCCCCGGCGCCGATCCGGTGCTGACCACGTCGATGAAATCGGTCGGCGAGGCGATGGCCATCGGCCGCACCTTCCAGGAAAGCCTGCAGAAGGCGCTGCGCTCGCTCGAAACCGGTCTCACCGGCCTCGACGAAATCACCATCGAGGGCCTGGGCCAGGGCGACGACAAGAACGCCATCCGTTCGGCGCTCGGCTCGCCGAGCCAGGACGGTATCCTCAAGGTGGCGCAGGCGATCCGCCACGACTTCAGCGATGCCGACATCAACGCCGCCTGCAAGGTCGATCCCTGGTTCCTCGCCCAGTTGCGCGGCATCGTCGAGGCCGAGGAGCAGGTCCGCGCCAAGGGCTTGCCGAAGACAGCCGGGCCGTTCCGGCGGCTGAAGGCGATGGGCTTCTCCGATGCGCGGCTCGGGAAACTGACCGACCTTTCCGCCGACGAGGTCGCCAAGAAGCGGCGCGCGCTCGACGTGCGGCCGCAGTTCAAGCGCATTGACACCTGCGCCGCCGAATTCTCGTCACCCACCGCCTACATGTACTCGACCTACGAGACACCGTTCGCCGGTCAGCCCGCGAACGAGGCCACGCCGTCCGATCGCAAGAAGGTCGTCATCCTCGGCGGCGGACCCAACCGCATCGGCCAGGGCATCGAGTTCGACTACTGCTGCTGCCACGCCGCCTTCGCGCTGAAGGAGGCCGGCTACGAGACCATCATGGTCAACTGCAATCCGGAGACGGTTTCGACCGACTACGACACGTCGGACCGTCTCTACTTCGAGCCGTTGACCGCCGAGGACGTACTGGAAATCATCGACACCGAGCGTTCGAACGGCACGCTGCACGGCGTGATCGTTCAGTTCGGCGGCCAGACGCCGCTCAAGCTCGCGGAGTCGCTGGAGAAAGCCAAGGTGCCGATCCTCGGCACCTCGCCGGACGCCATCGACCTCGCCGAGGATCGCGACCGCTTCAAGCACCTTCTGGAAAAGCTCAAGTTGCGCCAGCCGGAAAGCGGCATCGCCACGAGCATCAAGGGCACGCGCGCGTCGGTGGAGGCCATCGGCTATCCGGTGGTGATCCGTCCGTCCTACGTGCTCGGCGGCCGGGCCATGGAAATCGTTCACGACGCGCCGCAGCTTGACCGTTACCTGGCGCGGCTCACCGGCGATCTCGACCGGCCGTCGGAGCTTGTCGTGTCGGCCAAGCGGCCACTGCTGATCGACCGCTATCTCACCGACGCCATCGAAGTCGATGTCGATTGCCTCTGCGACGGCAAGGACACCTACATCGTCGGCATCATGGAGCATATCGAGGAGGCCGGCATTCATTCCGGCGACTCGGCCTGCTCGCTGCCGCCGTACTCGCTCGGCGCCAAGACCATCGCCGAACTGGAGCGGCAGACCCGCGCGATGGCGCTGGCGCTCAACGTCGGCGGCCTGATGAACGTGCAATACGCCATCAAGGACGGCGACATCTACGTGCTCGAGGTCAACCCGCGCGCCTCGCGCACGGTGCCCTTCGTCGCCAAGGTTATCGGCAAGCCGGTCGCCAAGATCGCGGCGCGGGTGATGGCGGGCGAAAGCCTCGCGTCATTCAAGCTCAAGCCGCTCAGCTTCGACCTGAAGAAATTCAAACACGTCGGGGTCAAGGAAGCGGTGTTCCCCTTCGGCCGGTTCGGCGACAAGGTCGACACCGTTCTGGGCCCGGAGATGAAATCGACCGGCGAGGTGATGGGCCTCGACCGCGACTACGCCGTGGCCTTCGCCAAGAGCCAACTCGGCGGCGGCGCGCGCCTGCCCCGGCAGGGTACCGTGTTCGTTTCGGTGCGCGACAGCGACAAGCCGAAAATCCTGGAATCGCTTAAGATCCTGCAGGGGCTCGGTTTTGACATGATCGCAACCTCGGGCACCCAGCGCTACTTGGCTGAGCACGGAGTCGAGGCGGCCAAGGTCAATAAGGTGGCGGAAGGAAGGCCGCACGTCGTGGACGCCATCAAAAACGGCCACGTCCAGCTCGTTTTCAACACCACGGAGGGAGCCACCGCCCTTGCCGACAGCCGGCCGCTGCGGCGGGCAGCCCTCTTGCATAAAGTCCCCTACTACACCACTCTTTCGGGGGCCGTCGCTGCGGCGCAGGGGATCAAGGCCTACCTCGGGGACGATCTCGAGGTCCGTGCGCTGCAAAGTTACTTTGGCGGCCAAGGCTCGGATTGATACTCCGGGCCTTTGCCTTGGGAATGGGACTTAGGTTCGTGATCGCGGGTCGGACCTTTCCGCCCGCGATTGGAATTTATGCCCCACGACGGAATAAAGGATTGAGGAGTTATGGAAAAGATTCCTATGACCGCGGCGGGCTACACCGTGCTTGAGAACGATCTCAAGCACCGCCAGCAGGTCGAACGGCCACGGATCATCCAGCAGATCACGGACGCGCGCACCCACGGCGACCTGTCCGAGAACGCGGAGTATCACGCCGCAAAGGAGCAGCAGTCGCTGAACGAGGGCGCCATCGCCGAGCTTGAGGACAAGCTCGCGCGCGCCGAGGTGATCGACGTTTCCAAACTGTCCGGCGACACCATCAAGTTCGGCGCGACCGTCACCTTGATCGACGAAGACACCGACAAGAAGCACGTCTGGCAGATCGTCGGCGAGCCCGAGGCGGACGCCAAGGCGGGCAAGATTTCGATCACGTCACCGATCGCGCGGGCTCTCATCAACAAGAAGAAGGGCGAATCCGTTGAGGTCGTGACTCCGGGCGGCGCCAAGGCCTACGAGGTCACCAAGATCGAGTGGAAGTAGCGGCGCACGCCGCGTCTCGCCCAACGCATCAAGCTTTCGGATTAAACCGCGCCGCCGTTGACGGGTGACCCCGCACGGCGGCGCCGTTTCGTGTGCGCGACAAAGGTGCTCGCAAAACAAGAAGCACCCCGCCTATGATGCCGCCTCACGCCATCCACGCCGGGATCGAAACGGCCGGATTGGATGCCAAGCAAGGGCGCGGTCGACATGCACGCTTGTGATATGCACGCTTGGACCTCTCTCGTAACCTCCCGCCTCTCCGGCTCCATCGACAGGAGCCGATCGCTGCACGTGCTGCTGGCGCTCGCCGTCGCGGGGCTGATCGCCACAAGCGCGGCGGCGCAGGATTATCCGGACCGGCCGATCCGCATGGTCGTGCCGACGACCGGTGGATCGCCGACCGACGTGATGGCGAGGCTGGCGGCGCAGAGTCTTTCCACCACGATCGGCCAGCCGGTGGTGGTCGAGAACCGCCCCGGCGGCGGCGGCATCATCGGCACCCGCGCCGTCGTCAGCGCCGACCCCGATGGCTACACGCTGCTGTTCACCGAAGGCGCGAAACATCTGATGACCCCGGCGCTCTACGACAACGTCGGGTTCGATCCGGTGAAGGACCTGACGCCGGTGGCGACCGCCGGCGGCGGCGCCTTCGTTCTGGTGGTGGCACCCAGCGTGCCGGCCAAATCGGTGCAAGAGCTGGTCGCATACGCACGCTCCCACCCCGGCAAAATCAATTTCGGCTTCGGCCAAGGCACGCTGCCGCACATCCTCGGCGCATCGCTCAAGGTCATGAGCGGCGTCGACATTTCCAGCATTCCCTATAAAGGCGGTTCGCAAGCCGTGGCCGATATGCTCGGCGGCCGCATCCAGATGAATTTCGGCACCACCGCAACGCTGCTGCAGTTGATCCGGCAGGGCAAGCTGCGCGCGCTGGCCGTCACCGGCGAGACGTGCGACCGGGACTTGCCGGATGTGCCGACGATGGCCGAAAGCGGCTTCCCGGCGCTTACGCTGCGTTATTGGATGGCGGCATGGGGACCGCCGCATCTTCCGCAGCCGATCGTCGAGAAGCTCAACGCCGCTGTCGTCGCCGGGTTGAAATCGCCGAAGCTTGCCGCCGGCATGGCGCGGGTCGGATTCGATACGATGCCGATCGAGGCCGCCAAGATGCCGGCTTTCGTCGCAGCCGAATCACCGAAATGGCTCGCCGTCGCCAAAAGCTCCGGCGTGAGGGGCAATTAGAGCCTGTCCCGCAATTCCATCGGCACCATCGCGGCGTCCTTGGAGTTGCGCAGCGTCAGCGACGTCTTGACGTTGCGCACATGCGGCGCGCCGGTCAGTTCGCGAACGAAATCCTGAAAGGTCTTCAGATCCGGCGCCACGCATTTGAGCACGAAGTCGATCTCGCCGGACAGCATCCAGCATTCGCGCACCAGCGGCTGACGGCGGACGAAATCCTCGAAGGCCTGTAATTCGGGCTCCGCCTGGCTGGTGAGGTGCACCATCGCAAACACAGTCAC
Source organism: Hyphomicrobiales bacterium (assembly GCA_017304505.1). Lineage (GTDB taxonomy): Bacteria > Pseudomonadota > Alphaproteobacteria > Rhizobiales > Xanthobacteraceae > Z2-YC6860. The sequence goes on from JAFKKQ010000052.1 coordinate 4,340, forward strand.
CTCGTAACCGAGCGCCTTCTCGTCGAGCAGAGCGCGATAGCCCTTGATGAAGCCCGCTTCCTCCAGCGCCCGCACCCGGCGAAGGCACGGCGGCGCCGAAATGCCGACCCGGCGCGCCAGTTCGACATTGGTCATGCGGCCGTCACCCTGCAGCTCCTTCAGGATCTTCCAGTCGATGGCATCGAGACGATCGGTCACGGAACCTCCAGAACCGCTTAGGGACCAGATGCGATTTGCGGCTCTCTATTATCCTGAAGCCGAGCCGGCGCGAAACATTATTGCGCGAACGTCCGGCCGGAACGGCGGGGCCCCCGATCCCCCCGAAGGGTTGCATATCTTGCATAGCTCGGCCGAAGTACTACATTCTTATGTGGGGGAACGCTTTGGCCGCTGGATGAGGCCCGCCGTATTCCCTTTTACGCGGCAAATCGAAATTTGCCCGGTTCGAGGGAACGATGACCAAGACCACGCATACCAAGCTTGCGATTATCGGCTCAGGGCCCGCGGGTTATACGGCCGCAATCTATGCCGCCCGTGCGATGCTTGAGCCCGTGCTGATCCAAGGCATCCAGCCGGGCGGCCAGCTCACCATCACCACCGACGTGGAAAACTACCCCGGCTTCGCCGACGTCATCCAGGGTCCCTGGCTGATGGAGCAGATGCAGAAGCAGGCGGAGCACGTCGGCACCCGCATCGTCACCGATCACGTCAACGATCTCGACCTGTCGCAACGGCCGTTCCGGCTGACCTGCGATACCGGCGACGTCTATATTGCCGACGCCGTGGTGCTCGCCACCGGCGCACAAGCACGCTGGCTCGACCTGCCCTGCGAGCAGAAGTTCAAAGGCTACGGCGTGTCCGCCTGCGCCACCTGCGATGGCTTCTTCTACAAGAACAAGGAGGTGCTGGTGATCGGCGGCGGCAACAGTGCCGTCGAGGAGGCGCTGTTCCTCACCAATTTCGCCTCCAAGGTCACCGTGGTTCACCGCCGCGACTCGTTCCGCGCGGAAAGGATCCTACAGGACCGTCTGTTCAAACATCCCAAGATCAACGTGATCTGGGATTCCGTGCTCGAGGACGTGACCGGCGACGAGAAGCCGCTCAAGGTGCGGGGTGCCGTGCTGCGCAACGTCAAGACCGGGACGAAGCAGGAGTTGCCCGCCGACGGCATCTTCATCGCCATCGGCCATTCGCCCTCGACCGACCTGGTCGCAGGAAAGATCAAGATGAAGCCGAACGGCTACGTCTGGACCGCGCCCTATTCCACCGCCACGTCGGTGGCCGGCCTGTTTGCAGCCGGCGACGTCACCGACGACATCTATCGCCAGGCGGTGACGGCCGCGGGACTCGGCTGCATGGCGGCGCTCGAAGCCGAGCGCTTCCTCGCGCATCAAGGTGCGCAGCAACAACACGCCGCCGAATAAAACCATCATGGCCAGCAGCGGAATGGATTGGGACAAGCTGAAGGTTTTTCACGCGGCCGCGGAAGCCGGCAGCTTCACGCACGCCGGCGAACAGCTCGGCCTGTCGCAGTCGGCGGTGTCACGGCAGGTGAGCGCGCTGGAACAGGAGCTGTCGGTCTCGCTGTTTCACCGCCACGCGCGTGGACTGATCCTCACCGAGCAGGGCGAGCTGCTTTATCGCACCGCGCATGACGTCTTCATGAAGCTCGAGGCCGCGCGCGCCAAGCTCACCGACAGCCGCGAGAAGCCGCACGGCGAACTGAAGGTCACGACCACGCCCGGGATCGGCATTCACTGGCTGACGCCGCGGCTCGGCGAATTCCTCGACCTCTATCCCGACATCCGCATCACCCTCATCACCACCGAGGAGGAACTCGACCTCGCCATGCGCGAGGCCGATGTCGCGATCCGCCTGCGCCAGCCGACGCAACCGGACCTGATCCAGCGCAAGCTGTTTTCCGTGCACTTTCACGCCTACGCCTCAGCCGAATACCTCAAGCGGGCCGGTACGCCGCGCACACCGGACGAGCTCGACAATCACCGCATCCTGATGCTCGGCGGCAGCACGGTGCCGGTGTACCTTCAGAACCGGAATTGGCTCGCCGAGATTGCGCGCACAGGCAAAGGCCCGCGCGTCCCCGGCCTGCTGATGAACAATGTGCTCGGGCTGGTGCGGGCATGTCAGCGTGGTCTCGGGATTGCGCTGCTGCCGGATTATCTGATCGAAGACAACGCCGGCATGGTGCAGTTGTTCGGGGAAGAAGAAGGCCCCGCGCTCGATGCGTTCTTCGTCTATCCGGAAGAACTCAAATCGGTGGCGCGTGTGCAAGCCTTTCGCGATTTCCTGGTGAGCAACGCGCAGCGCTGGAGCTTCTGACGCCGCGCCACGTGCAGGCGTTGCATGGCTGACATGCCACCCTCGCTGCGGCAAAGTCCGCATGGCTGACATGCCGCCTTCCGCGTTGTGGGCAAGGTTCGAGCGCCGCATTATGTCGTTGCGCTGTCGGCACTGGGTTGTCGCATCCCCCCAGATTAAGCCAGCCGGGTGTCGTCAGCCGTTCCCCTCTGGAAGGTGATCGCCGGCCGTCCCGCGTCGGCGAACTGAGCCGGGCCCGCAAGGGCCCGGCTTCTTGTTATCGCCTGACTTTTCATCGCCGTTTTCAAAAACAAAACGCGGCCTGTACGGCCGCGCTTCGATTCAAAATTTGCACAAATTTCAGAACGCGATCCTATTCAAACGAATCAGATCAGGCTCCGGAATCCTCGCGCAAATCACGATCCATTTCGCTCGAAAACGCTATCGGCGATTCACGCCCACAGCCGCTCCTTCTCGAGGCCTTTGTAGAGGCTCGCAACATAATCGCCGTAGCCGTTGAACAGCAGCGTCGGCCGGCGCTCGCCAAGCCCGATCAATTCTTCGCTCGCCTGGCTCCAGCGCGGATGCGGCACCTGCGGATTGACGTTGGCCCAGAAGCCGTATTCGGAGGACTGCAAATCCTCCCAATAGGAGTGCGGGCGCTTGTCGGTGAACGAGAAACGCACGATCGACTTGATCGACTTGAATCCGTACTTCCACGGCACCGCCAACCGAATCGGCGCGCCGTGCTGCTTGGCGATCGGCTTGCCGTAGGCGCCGGTGGCCAGAAATGTCAGTTCGTTGGTGGCCTCGGCGATGGTGAGCCCTTCGATGTAAGGCCACGGCAGCCATGCCTGCTTCTGGCCCGGTGCAATCGACTTGTCGAGGAAGGTTTCCATCCGCACATAAGTGGCCGACGACAACGGCTTCGCCATCTCGACCAACTTTGCCATCGGAAAGCCGGACCACGGGATCGCCATGCTCCATGCCTCGACGCAGCGGTGGCGATAAAGCCGCTCCTCGACACCAGCCTTGCGCACCAGATCGTCGATGCCGATCTCGAACGGCTTTTCCACCATGCCGTCGATCTTGATCGTCCAGGGCCGGACCTTCAGCGCCTGCGCCTGCCTGGCAACATGCTTGGTGGAGTTGAACTCATAGAAATTGTTGTAGTTGCCGTTGATCGCTTCGTCGGTGATCGGGCGATCGAGCACGTACTTCTCATTGCGCTTGCCCGGATAAAGCCCGATGTTGGGATCGGGCTGGTCGGTGACGCGCTGGGCCAGCGCGTGTTGAGGCGCAAGGCTTAAGGCCGCGGTTCCGGCCAATGCCGCAAGAAGCGCACGACGGTTGAAGAATAGATGTTCGGGTGTGGCGTGGCTTTCGGGCATGTCCCAGCCGCGCCGATGGATGATGTTCATGGCCGATCCCTCCGGATTGGGCTTGAATCAGGAGTACGGCTGAGGCCGATCACGAGCAAGTCACGGATGCGGGAGCACGCGGGGAAGCCGGGCGTGCATCCTCGATTTTATTCCGCTGCGCGCTTGGCTGCGACAATCTGGTCAGCCACGCGGCCGGTCAATTCGGCCATGTGATCGAATTTGAAGGTGAAGGAACCGACGCCCGCCGTGGCCGAACGGACCTCGACGATCAGATCGCCGATTTCCGACTCGGGCATTTTGGCGCGCACCACGTCCCAGCCATCCCAGCCCTCGCGGGTATCGAAGCCAAGGATCTGGCCGCGACGGCCGGACAGAA
>JAFKKQ010000053.1:0-13608 GCA_017304505.1 Hyphomicrobiales bacterium
ACCCGCGCTCGATCTCGTTCTTCGATTGCTCGGGCGAACATTCGCGCGGCGTGCACCAGCTCTGGTTCTGCGACGGCGAATACGTCCACATGGCGTCGGGCGCACCGGATTTCCTGCCGACGCATCCCAACGACGACCAGTTCTACCGCTGCATCGACGTGCGCAATCCGTCAAAGCCGGTCGAGATCGGCCGCTGGCACATGCCGGGCACCCGGCAGGGCGACAACACGCCGCCGCCGCCGCGCCATCCGCTCGACAAGGGCTACCGCGCGCACAACTGCAACGTCTATCCGCAACGGCCGGACCGCTGCTATCTCGGCTACATCGACGGCGGCATGCACGTGCTGGACATTTCCGACAAGTCGGACCCCAAGCGCGTCACGTCGTGGACCAACTCGCCGCCCTACACCGGCTTCATGCACACCGTGGTGCCGCTGTTCGACCGCGGCCTGATGCTGGTCACCGATGAGTCGACCGAGAACAACGCCAAGGACTGGCCGAAGCTGATCTGGGTGCTCGACGCGCGCGACGAGAGCAATCTGGTCCCGATTTCAACCTGTCCGCTGCCCGACCACAAGGCTTATGCCGCGCGTGGCCGGTTCGGCGCCCATAACATCCATGAGAACGTGCCGGTGCCGACCTCCTGGCAAAACGACCAGATCGTGCTCGGCACCTTCTTCAACGGCGGCTTGCGCGCTTACGATCTTTCCAATCCATTCCAGCCGCAGCCGATCGCAACCTTCGTGCCGCCGGCCCCTCCCGGCGCGCCGACCGGAACGATCCAGCTCAACGACGTGTTCGTCGACGAGCGCGAAGTCGTCTACACCGTCGACCGCCACATCGGCGGCCTCTACATCCTGGAGATGGATTTCTGAGACGGTAAACGCAGAATTCCTGACAGGCAGTCTGCTTTCTTCACCCTCCCCTGGAGGGGGAGGGTGAAAACGCAAGTGGCATGACCGACACCATCTACGATCTCTTTCCCTCGCAGTCCGCCGGCCGCTTCGGCCGGCGGCAGAAGCGGGCGCGTGGCGCGCGGCTGCCGGTCATCATCGTCACCGGCTTCCTCGGCGCCGGAAAGACCACGCTGGTCCGCCGCTTCCTGGAGTCGCCGGAGGGCCGCGGCACCGCGCTGATCGTCAACGAGTTCGGCGCCGAGGGCATTGACGACGCGCTGCTGCGCCAGAGCAAGGACGAGGTCACGCTGCTCGGCAACGGCTGCCTGTGCTGCACGACACGCTCCGACCTGCAGATCGCCTTACGTCGCCTGGTCGCCGACCGCGACCGCGGCAAGATCCCGCATTTCGACCGCGTGCTGATCGAAACCAGCGGGCTCGCCGATCTTAGCCCGATCCTGCAAACCTTCTCGACCGACCGTGCGCTCGGCGACGAATTCGCCATCGAGGTGGTGCTCGCGGTGGTCGACGCGGTGGCGGGTCTTCGCAATCTCGAAACCGCGCCGGAGGCGCGCAAGCAGGCGATCCTGGCGGACCGGCTGGTGGTATCGAAAACCGACATCGCCAACCAGAAGTCGGTCACCAAGCTGACCGCGATGCTGCGCGACCTGAACCCGCGTGCGGTGATCGACGTCGCGGTCAGGGGCGACATCGATCCGAAGACTCTGACCGACACCGGGCAGGTCGACGCCATCGAGCGTCACTCCGGCTTCATTGCCGAAGCCTCGCACAGCGACGGTATCGTCAGCTTCGTAATGCGCGACGAGGCGCCGTTGGTCTGGCCAATGTTCCACCGCGCCATCGAGACGCTGATCGCGCTGCGCGGCCCCGACATCCTGCGCGTCAAGGGGCTGCTCAACCTCGCGGGCTCCAAGGGCCCGGTGGTGTTCCAGGCGGTGCAGCACCTGATCCATCCGCCGGTCGAACTCACCGCATGGCCGGATGACGATCGCGCCAGCCGGGTGGTCTTCATCACCCGCGGCATCAGCGAGCGGCAGGTGTCCGATCTGTTCGCGGCCTGCCGGGCGCTGGGCTTCACCGCGGACGAATAGGCCTCAGTCCAGGAAGGTCAGCGGCCGCGCCACCTGTTCGAGCGGCTTGCGCTCGGCCGCAACGGCGAAGAACGCCGCGATCAGCCCCGCTGCGATCATCAGCACGGATCCCAGGAGATAGCCGCCGAACAGGCTCGTGCGCGAGCCGGTGTCGATCAGCACGCCGAACAGCCACGGCCCGGCCATGCCGCCGATGCCGGTGCCGATGGCATAGAAGATCGCGATGGCCAGCGCCCGCATCTCCAGCGGGAACGTCTCGCTGACGGTGAGATAGGCCGAACTGGCCGCGGCCGAGGCAAAGAAGAAGATGATGGTCCACGCCAGCGTCTGGTGCGCGGCGCTGAGCACGCCTTGCTCGAACAGCGATCCGCTCACCGCAAGCAGCACGCCCGAAACGATGTAAGTGAACGCGATCATCGTCCGCCGGCCGATCACATCGAACAACCGGCCGAGCAGCAGCGGGCCGAGGAAATTGCCCGCGGCGAACGGCAGGATGTACCAGCCGACGTCGCCGGATGGGATGCCATAGAAATCGGTCAGCACCAGCGCGTAGGTGAAGAAGATGGCGTTGTAGAAGAACGCCTGCGCCGCCATCAGCGCGAGACCGACAAGCGTGCGGCGCGGGTAACGTTGCACCAGCACATTCGCCACTTCGATCAGCGGCGTGCGATGACGCATACGCAGACGCACCCGCGGCAGACCGGCCGTTGACAGTCGTTCCTCGTGCGTCACGCGGCGCTCGATGCCGGCCACCACCTGTTCCGCTTCGGCCACGCGACCGTGGGTCATCAGCCAGCGCGGGCTTTCCGGCAGCCATAGCCGCATGAGGAAGATCACCAGCGCCAGCGCGGCACCGAGCAGGAAGGCCAGCCGCCAGCCGTATTCCGGATCGATCAACGACGCATCGAGCACGACGATGGCAGCCAGCGCGCCGAGCGCCGCGCCGATCCAGGAGCTGCCGTTGATGGCGAGTTCGGTCCAGCCGCGCACGCGGGCCGGGATCAGTTCCTGGATGGTCGAGTTGATCGCGGCGTATTCGCCGCCGATGCCGGCGCCGGTGAGGAAACGGAACACCGCGAAGCTCGCAAGATTCCACGACAGCGCGGTGGCCGCGGTCGCGGCGAGATAAACCGACAGCGTGATGAAGAACAGCTTCTTGCGGCCGAGCCTGTCGGTGAGCCAGCCGAAGAACAGCGCGCCAAAGACGGCGCCGGCCACATAGGCGCTCGCGGCGATCCCGACATCGGCGTTGCTAAAGCGCAGCATCGGGCTTGCCTTGAGCGCGCCGGCGACGGAGCCGGCAAGCGTGACCTCAAGGCCGTCCAGAATCCAGGTGACGCCGAGCGCAGCCACCACCAGCGTGTGAAACCGGCTCCAGGGCAGACGGTCGAGACGTGCGGGAATATCCGTCTCGACGACCGCAGCCGCGTCGGCGAAAGCAGAGGAACTGGCCGACCGCTGAACCATGCCGGGCGAACGCTGGTGGCGAGGATTCGTTCCTAGTGGAGCGGATTTGACATTCGCTATCAACCTGGCAGCGAACTGGCACAGCGAATGTCAAATCCAAAGCTCCACTAGCAGTTTGAATTTGCTAGTGGTCCTTTGATTCTAACATTCGCAAACACGCCTGCTGAAACCGCATGCGAATGTTAGAATCGGACCACTAGCGGCTGCGCATGGCGTATCAACCTCGAGCGCAAAACGGCGGACGCCGTAATGCGGCGCCCGTCTCTCGAAGCAACGCTTAGGGCATCACGTAAGCGTAGATCCGGCCGCGCGGATACTTGGCCTCGGCCACGCGGCGCCCGTAGTTGCCCGAGATGATGATGGGATTGCCCTTGGCGTCGATGCCGCTGACCACGCCGACGTGTCCGCCGTTGCGGCCGCGACTCATCACTGCGATGGCGCCGACGCGCGGACCAGGTACACGCCGCCCGTAAGAAGCAAACGAGCGGGCCATATCCGACGACGTGCCTTTGAGGCCGACGCGCTTGAGCACGAAGTTCATGAAACGCGCGCACCACAGGCTCGCCCGCCCGGTCGGGTTGGTGCCGATCCAGCGGCGCGCTTCGGAAACCAGCGAGTTGCTTCCGAACGACGCAAACGCATCGCGAGGGTTGTGGCCTTGATGCAATTCCTTCGCCGTTGAAATTGCGTGGTGTCCGCGCAGGTGCCGCATCGCGCTTCGATGCGACCGCGCATGGGCGCGCTCCCGCGTCGCGTGGCGCACCGAGTGACGATGCGGGCTGCGCCGCGCCTTATGGCTGCTTCTCGCATGGCGAGCGCGCTTCGGCGCAACGTTCGATCCCTGGACAGGATACGCATCACTCATGTGGACACCGGATTCCGGCGGATCAGCCGACGCCGGCGCGGCAAACACCATCATCGAAGACGACAGAAGCACAACAGCAACAAGATTCACGCGCATTCAGACAAACCCCTGTGTGGAGAGACGCCATCAATGCCCGCCGGCATGGAGGCGTCAGTCACCGCATCTCTTGATGTTCAGGAATGAGAGGACGGCGATCTGTGAGGAACGGTGTGGACAACACGATTTGAACGACGCGGGAACACTGATCCAGCACCAAACTCTGTTAGTGTTAGACGTTAATGTTACCGGTGCGCCCCCGCGGCGCATGTGATTGCCTGGCGGCAATCGCGGTCAGCGTTCCCGCAGCACTGTGGCGACATCAAGAAAAACTGCCGGCAGCGCCGTGACGTTTGCGGTTCCGCATGGAACCGGCGCGCAGCCTGCGCGTGGAACTCGGGCGAGTGGGACTCGAAATTGTCGGATCAGCCTTAACCGCGCCGGCTCAGCAGGAACACCGCCTGCTCGCCGAACAGGTTCCAGAACCACCAGGGCGCGTTGAATCCGAGCGGCTTGCCGTAGGCGTTCAGCGCCACCGCCCGTTCCATCTTGGCGTTGACGACATCGCAGAGGTCGCGGACATCCTTGATCGTGCAGAAGCGGATGTTGGGCGATTCCCACCACGCATACGGCAGGTTGTCGGTGCTCGGCATGTGGCCGCCGAGGCCAAGCTGCAGGCGGATTCGCCCGTGGCCGAAGTTCGGAAACGACACCACGGCGTTGCGCCCGATCCGCAGCATGTTCTCCAGCACCACGCGCGGACGGCGCATCGCTTGCAGGGTCTGCGACAGGATCACGTAGTCGAAAGCGTCGTCAGGATAATGATCGAGGTCGGTGTCGGCGTCGCCCTGGATCACCGCCAGTCCTTTAGCAGCGCATTCGTTCACGCCCTCGCGCGACAGTTCGATGCCGCGGCCGTCGACGCCGCGCTGTTCGCCGAGGATGCGCAGCAGTTCGCCGTCGCCCGCGCCGATGTCGAGCACCCGCGATCCCGGCGCGATCATGTCCGCAACCAGCAGCAGGTCGATGCGCGCGCCGTCGGCCACGCGCGCCGTATCCGCCATCGTGAGGTCGCGCTTGAGGCGGGAGAGCATGAGTCACCCGCCGTTGTTCAGGCCGCGCATCTTGGCGGCACCGTCGAGAAAACCACGGGTGATCGCGAACAGCTCGGGCTCGTCGAGCAGGAAGGCATCGTGGCCCTTGTCGGTCACGATCTCCGCAAACGAGACGCGGCCGCCCGAAGCATTGAGCGCGTGCACGATGTTGCGCGATTCCGACGTCGGGAACAGCCAGTCCGACGTGAACGACACCACGCAGAACCGCGTGTCCAATCCGCGAAACGCATTCGCCACCGCGCCGCCGTGATCGGCGGCCAGGTCGAAGTAATCCATCGCGCGCGTCAGGTAGAGATACGAATTGGCGTCGAAGCGTTCGACGAACGAACTGCCCTGATGGCGCAGATAGGACTCGACCTCGAAATCGGCATCGAACGAGAATGTCGGCTTGTCGCGATCCTGGAATTTGCGGCCGAACTTGCGATGCAGCGCCGCGTCCGAAAGATAGGTGATGTGCGCGGCCATCCGCGCCACGGCGAGCCCGCGCCGCGGCTCCGTGCCCTCGACGACATAGCGGCCGTGGTGCCACTCGGGATCGGCCATCACCGCCTGGCGGCCGACCTCGTGGAAGGCGATGTTCTGCGCCGAGTGGCGCGTCGCGCAGGCCAGCGGCAGCGCGCAGAACACGCGCTTGGGAAAGCTCGCCGCCCATTGCAGCACCTGCATACCGCCCATCGAGCCGCCCGCCACCGCGAACAGCGTTTCGATGTTCAGCGCATCGAGCAGCATGGCCTGCGCCCGCACCATGTCGCGGATGGTGATGACCGGAAAATCCAGGCCCCACGGCTCGCCGGTCTTCGGATTGGTCGAAGCCGGCCCGGTCGAGCCCATGCAGGAGCCGATCACATTCGAGCAGATGACGAAATAACGCTCGGTATCGATCGGCTTGCCCGGCCCCACCATCGTCACCCACCAGCCGGGCTTGCCTGTCACCGGATTGGGACTCGCGGCGTGCTGATCGCCGGTCAGCGCGTGGCAGATCAGCACCGCGTTGGAGCGGTCGGCATTGAGCGTGCCATAGGTCTTGTAGGCAATCTGGAACGGCGACAGTTCCACGCCGGCGTCGAGCTTGAGCGGCTTGTCCGGCCCGAAATACGCCACTTCCGAATTGCGGGGTGCGTCAGCCTCGCCCGCGCGAAGCGTTGAACGAACCGCTGTCTCGACGTCACCCATGCCCTTGATATCCAGCGGCCGCGCGGGCGCGCTCGTGGCCGGATAGGTAGGGACCGGCTGCCGCCTATGTCAATGTTTTCTTTGATTTAATGCGTCGTCCCGCCTATCAATAAGGGTAACCGCCATGGCCAAGAAACCCACCACGAAACCCACCGAGAAACCGACCGGGAAGCCCGCCGACGCGCCTTCGCTCGGCGACCTCCGTAAGGAAATCGATCGCATCGACGAGACGATGCATCGGCTCCTGATGGAGCGCGGCGACATCATTGACCGGCTCATCAGGGTCAAGAAGACCCAGGAGTCGGGCTCGGCGTTTCGTCCGGCCCGCGAGGCCGACATGATGCGCCGCCTGGTGCAGCGCCATCATGGCATCCTGCCGCTCGACACCGCCGAAAGCATCTGGCGGGTCATCATCGCCACGTTCACCCATGTGCAGGCGCCGTTCTCGGTCCATGCCGACCTGTCGGCCGGCGACGCACCGATGCGCGACAGCGCACGCTTCCATTTCGGCTTCACCGTGCCGTTCGTGCCGCACATGGGTGCGGCCGGCGTGGTCGAAGCGGTGTCGGAATCCAAGGGCGACCTCGGGCTGGTCCCCGCCTTCGCCACCGGCCGGGGCGCGGCGTGGTGGACCGCCCTGGAGTTCGAGAGCGCGCCGAAGATCATCGCCCGCCTGCCCTTCATCGACCGCCCGGACCATCCGGCCCCGCTCAATGTGTTTGTGGTGTCGCGCGCCGCCGCCGACGCGATGGTCACCGAGGTCGAAACCTGGAGTGTCCGGGTGTCCGGCTGGGGCGCTTCCGCGGCGGCGGCCGTCGCCGCCCTGACCGAAACCATCGCGGTGCCCGACAGCGCCTTTGACGGCGCCGCCCTCCTGGTGTCCGTGCCCCCTGGCGGCAAGCTCGCCGACGTCACCCGCGCCCTGGTCGATGCCGGCGCCTCCGTCCGCTCCACGGCCCTCGTCGGAAGCCACGCGACCCGCTACAAGGTTCCTGCCAACAAGGGCGCCTAGAGACCCCCCAAAACCACCCAGGGGACACTTCAAAGCGCCGCCAGACGTGTCGTCGCCTGCTCAAAGCAGGCGGCCCAGGAACCACCCGTTGCGGAAACCACCCCGTTGCCCAAACCGCACCGACCGTGGTGACTGGGTGCCCCGCTCGCGTGGGCATGACGAGCCCTAAGGAACGAGAATGACCGCGACCCGCCCTGAACCACGCCCCGGTGTGCTTGCCATCGACGCCTACGTCCCCGGCAAGAGCAGCGCCCCCGGCGTCGAGAAGATCTACAAGCTGTCGTCCAACGAGACGCCGCTCGGCCCGAGCCCGAAGGCGGCCACGGCCTATGCCGCCGTGGGGCGGCATCTGGAGGATTATCCGGACGGCTCGGCCTCGGAATTGCGCGAGGCGATCGGCCGCGTGTTCGGGCTCGACCCCGCGCGCATCGTCTGTGGCGCGGGCTCGGACGACCTGCTCAACCTGATCGCGCGGGCCTATCTCGCCGACGGCGACGAGGCGATCCACACCACGCACGGCTTCCTGGTCTATCCGATCGCGACGCTCGGCACCGGCGCCAAGCCCGTGGAAGCGCCGGAAACGGATTACACCGCCGACGTCGACGCGATCCTTGCGCGTGTCACGCCGAAGACCAAAGTCGTCTTCCTTGCCAACCCGAACAACCCGACCGGCACCTACCTGCCGTTCGACGAGGTCAAGCGCACGCCGAAGACCAAAGTCGTCTTCCTTGCCAACCCGAACAACCCGACCGGCACCTACCTGCCGTTCGACGAGGTCAAGCGGCTGCACAAGGGCCTGCCTCCGAACGTGCTGTTCGTGCTCGACGCGGCCTATGCCGAATACGTCCGGCGCAACGACTACGAGGCGGGGCTTGAGCTGGTCGCGACCAGCGACAACGTCGTGATGACGCGCACCTTCTCCAAGATCCACGGCCTCGCGGCGCTGCGGCTCGGCTGGATGGTCGGACCGGCGCATGTGATCGACGCCATCAACCGCATCCGCGGGCCGTTCAACGTCAACAGCGCGGCCATCGCGGCGGGCGTCGCGGCCATCGAGGACACCGCGCACCAGGAACGATCGCGCGAGCACAATTCCAAATGGCTCACGTGGCTGACCGAGGAGATCGGCAAGCTCGGCCTCAAGGTGACGCCGAGCGTGGCGAATTTCTTGCTGATTCATTTCCCGCAGGACAAGGGCCGCACCGCGGCCGACGCCAACGCCTCCCTGATGAAGCGCGGACTGATCCTGCGGCAGGTCGGCGCCTACAAGCTGCCGAATGCTTTGCGCATGTCGGTCGGCACCGAGGAGGCCAACCGCCTGGTGGTGCAGGCGCTGGCGGAATTCCTGGAGAACGCGAAGTGACACCGCTGCAACAGCCCCTGTTCAACCGGCTGGCGCTGATCGGCTTCGGCCTGATCGGCGGCTCGATCGCGCGCGCGGCACGGGCGCAAGGCGCGGTGCGCTCCATCATCGCCACCGCGCGCTCGCCGCAAACCCGCAAGCGCGTCGCCGAACTGGGCATCGTCGATCAGGTGGTGGAGACCAACGCCGCCGCGGTCGAAGGCGCCGACCTCGTTATCGCCTGCGTCCCGGTCGGCGCTTGCGGCGCGGTCGCCAAGGAGATCGGCCCGCACCTGAGCAAGGGCGCCATCGTCTCCGACGTCGGCTCGGTCAAGGGCTCGGTGCTGCGCGATATGGCCCCTCACCTGCCGGCGGGCGTGCATTTCGTCCCCGCCCACCCGGTCGCCGGGACCGAGGATTCCGGCCCCGATGCAGGCTTCGCCGAATTGTTCGTCAACCGCTGGTGCATCCTCACGCCGCCACCCGATGCCGACAAAGCGGCGGTCGAGAAACTCAAGACGTTCTGGAGCCATCTCGGCGCCAACGTCGAATGCATGCCCGCCGCCCACCACGACCTGGTGCTCGGCATCACCAGCCACTTGCCGCACCTGATCGCCTACACCATCGTCGGCACCGCCGACGAACTGAGCAGCGTCACCCGCTCCGAAGTGCTGAAGTTCTCCGCCGGCGGCTTCCGCGACTTCACCCGCATCGCGGCCTCCGACCCGACCATGTGGCGCGACGTGTTCCTCGCCAACAAGGACGCGGTGCTGGAGATGCTCGGCCGCTTCAACGAAGACCTCGCGGCGCTGACCCGCGCGATGCGCTCGGGCGACGGCCAGACGCTGTTCGACCATTTCGCCAGGACGCGCGCCATTCGACGCGGCATCGTCGAGATCGGCCAGGACTCGCCCGCGCCGGATTTCGGCCGCAGGCAGCCGACGCTGCCGGCCGAGCCGCTGCCGCGACCCTACGCCGCCGACAACGAGTAGGCCGTTCAGTGTCGCGCGTGTGACGCACGGTGCGCGGCGGGCTTTGCGGCCGCGTCAGGCGCCTGATGATACGCCGGATGATACTTGGCGTTGCGCACGCACATCGCCGAGATTGTCTTGGCGACCTCGGCGCACTCTTCATGCGTGGCGAAGGTACAATTCCGGGTGAACGGATCAAGCTCCGTGCACCACGGGAAATCCTCCGCATGAAGCGGCTGCGCCGTCATGGTGAACACAACAAACACCACCCCGACCCCTGCAAACCATTTCCCCATCGCGGCCTCCCGGCAGCACCCCGCATGTCACCTTGCGATCAGAACAGCGACGGAACAACACCGATCTTCAACGGACCGAGCGACACCAGCCCGTCATCGAACCGCAGCGGCAGGATCACCGCGCGGCGGCCTTCGAGCTGGGTCGGCTGGCCCATGACGTTGATGCCGGCGACAAGAGCCGGTCCGGCGTTGCGCCGCGCCATGTTGCCCAGCCCCGGCATGATGCGGTCGAGCCGGTTGAACGTTTCGTTGAGCTGCGGCGACGCCTGCTCCTGCGACAGCAGCCGGTCGAGGCCAAGCGCCGGCAGCAGCGCCTCCAGGTTGGCCACAGTGAGACGCAGTTCGCCGTTGAGGCGACCGGCCGGCGAAAGCCCGAGCGTGCCGTCGGCGACCGCAAGGGTGTCGCGCTGCTGCACCCGCGCCTTGGTGATCTCGATGCGACCGCCCGCGGCCTGGAACGCGCGCAAGCGCGCCGGCCAGGGCCTGGGCGAAAGGTCCGCGAGCCCGCGCAGCACCGCGGTGATGTCGGCATCGACGGGAATCGCCGCAGCCTGATGCCATGCGGGCGCGGTCGCGGCTGCAAGCTTGAGCACCATTTCGATCACCGGGTGATCTTCGACCGTGCCGGAGACTATGCGGCCGTCGAGATCGAATCGCTCCGCCTTGAACACGGCCTCGCCGCCCGCCGCGCGAGCGACCACCGGCCCCTCGACCTGGATCGAGGCGCTTTCCGGCGACGTCGGCAGGCCGCGCAGTTGGGCTTCGGCGTGCCGCCAGTTGGCAGCAATCGTTGACGCCCCGCCCGGCTCGGAAACCACGAACGGACTGCCGAACTCGGTGGTCAGCACCGTCGGCTGCCAGACGCTGGCCGAGACCCGCATGTCCTTGGTCTTGACGGCGAGCGGCGGCTGGTTCGATTTCAACTCGGCGCCGGCATCGGCACAATGCACCGTCAGCCCGAAGGGAAAGCCACCAATGGCCAGCGACGCGCAGGTGTAGACCCGCCCGGCCGCCGCTTCGCGGGCCTTCCAGCCGTCGATGGTTTGCTCGGCGACACCCGCGCCGTAATGCCAGAGCGCGGACCATGCTCCGGCGCCGACGACCAGCAGCACGATCAGGATCAGCGGCCAGCGTCGGCTTCGACGGGTAAGATTTTGCTGGGGCATCCGTGCTGTGAAACCGCTGAATGCGGCGTTTCAAAGGTTGTGCGGTTTTCCGCAGGCGGCGCAGCGATCCAGGCGGTTGCCGGCCGGCGCGACGCCTGCCCGGCGAAGCCTCCGCTTAAACCGATTCGCCGCGAATCCGCGACCCCCACCCCGCTGCCGTGAATGCCGCCGAAAATGTTGCTATGAACGTTGCAATGAACGCCGCCCTGAATCCCGACATCGACCGCGCCACCGAGGACCTCTGGGTGTTCGGCTATGGTTCGCTGATCTGGCGGCCGGGGTTTGAATACGCCGAGCGGATTCCTGCGCATATCGTCGGAATGCATCGCTCGCTCTGCATCTATTCGTTCGACCACCGCGGCACGCCGGAGCGGCCCGGACTTGTGCTGGGCCTGGACTTCGGCGGTGCCTGCCGCGGCATCGCCTATCGTGTGGCGGCCAGGCGGCGCGCCGCAACGCTCGCCTATCTCCGCGAGCGCGAGCAGACCACGGCCGTGTATCGCGAACTGATGCGCGGAGTTTATCTCGACGGGCAACCGATGCGCCGCGTCGATGCGCTGTGCTACGTGGTGGACCGTGGCCACCCGCAATACGCCGGGCGTCTCACCCACGACCGGCAACTGCGCATCGTGCGGCAGGGTTTCGGGCGATCGGGCAACAACCGCGATTATGTGATCGAGACCGCCAAGGCGCTGGAAGCGCTCAACATCGTCGATCACGATCTGCAGGTCCTGGCCGAGCGGCTGAAGGGATTGGCGCCGGTTTCGCACGATGGCCTCCATCGCGGTGCGTTTTCTTCGCCGCGGCCGGCAATGGAACCGGATTAAACGCGGGAACCGAACGCGATCGTTGACGAAATTGATCGCCGCTGCATACCGGAACGAAGCGCGTGCGTTGCGGGTTGTCCCTCCATGCCGAGGGCTGATCAACAACGGAGCGCATTCGTATGAGGACCAAAGCTCTTACCCTGTCGATTCTTCTGACGGCACTGGCGTTGCCGGTCGGCGCGCAAGCGCAAGGCACCTTGCAGGGCGCGGCGGAAGGCGCGCACGAAGGCGGCCGCGCGGCAGGCCCTGTGGGCGCCATTGTCGGCGGCGCTGTCGGCGCGGCAACCGGAACAGTCGAGGGCATCCTTGGCATCGACGACCGCCCGCGCTTCCGCGAATACGTCGTCCGCGAGCACCGGCCGTCGTATCATTACAGCCGCGCGGTTCGTGTCGGCACCGTGCTTCCGGAGCGCGGCGTGGTGTATTACGACGTCCCGGCCGAATATCACGTCCGTCCGGGCTATCGGTACACGATCGTGAACGATCGCCCCGTCATCGTCGAGGCGCGCACGCGGCGCATCGTCGAAGTGATCGACTAGAATTTTTCTCACTCGTCGTCATGCGCGGACTTGATCCGCGCACCTATCGTCTTCGAAAAATGGATGGATTGCCGGGTCATAGGCGAGCGAAGCGACGCCGTTCTTCGAACGACTATGCCCGGCAATGACGCCACATAGAGAAACGGCCCCATCTGTCGGGGCCGTTTCTTTTGAACGCAGGTCGCGGAGCGCGTCGCGACAAAAGCGGTCAGGCCACGCCAAGGCGTTTCAATTCGGCTTGCCCTTCGGCGATCAATCTCGCCGTTGCCGTTTCGATCTGGCTTTGCATGCGGCGGAAGAATTCGTCCTTGTCGAGGCCGGGTGGAATCGGTTCAAGGAACTCGACGACGATGGTGCCGGGCAAGCGCCGGAATGCGCGGCGCGGCCAGAACAGACCGGAGTTCAGCGCGACGGGAATGCACGGCACGCCGATCTCGGTGTAGAGATACGCCACACCATACTTGTAGCGTGGCTCGGCGCCCGGCGCACGTCGGGTGCCCTCCGGGAAAATGATGAGCTGGCGACCGCTGCGGATCTCCTCGCGCGCCCGCGCGGTCATTTTGGCGAGCGCCTGCGAACCGGCGGAACGGTCGACCGGGATCATGCGCCCCTTCGCCATGAACCATCCGAACAGCGGAATCCACATCAGCTCGCGCTTGACGATGAAGGTGAAGTCCTCGAACAACCGCAGCAGCGCGAACGTCTCGAAGATCGACTGGTGCTTGGCGGCAACGATGAGCGGCCCCGCGAAGCGCGCGCCGTTCAGCCGCTCCAATCCGCGAACCTCAAGG
>JAFKKQ010000053.1:13677-15321 GCA_017304505.1 Hyphomicrobiales bacterium
ATGGCGCGGCGCGGCAGCGCCAGCGTCAACAGCGCCACAAGCAGCAACACGACCAGGTTGAGATAGAACAGGGCGTTGAACAGAACGGATCGGACGATGACCACGTGGCAACCGCTGCGGCTCGGAGAGGGATCGCCCGTTTAAGCGACGGAGGCCGGCAGGACCATCCGGCTCCGGGCAACGATATACTTCAGATATTCCCAAAAAAGGAGACGCGCGGTCGCGGGATTCTCCCACCAGGCTTCGACCCGCACCCGGTCCGAAACCACCGGGTAGGGCACCAGCGTCACGTCCGGAAGCTCGCGGCCGAGTTCCGCCATTGCGCGCGGCATGTGGAAGTTCGATGTCACCACGATCAGCGAACGGAAGCCCCGCGCCTGCGCCCAGCGCCGGGTTTCGACGGCATTGCCGACGGTGTTGAGCGCGGAATGGTCGAGATCGACGCAGCACTTGAACCAGCGCTGATGCTCCGGGACGAGGCGCGAGATTTCCTGCGAGCGCGTCTGCGGATTGACGCCGGTGATGAGCAGACGCTGGCCGCGCCCTGCCGCAAGCAACTCGAGAGCGTCGCTGATGCGGAAGGCGCTGCCGGTCAGGACCACGATGCCGTCGGCGTTGCGCGTGGGCGCCGCCTCGCTCGCCGGCATGGTCCGGACGAACCACAGGAAACCTCCACCGATCAGCAAAACCGCGGTGCAAAACGCAAGAAACGTCAGGCGCAAGCCGCGGCGAAGCCGCGACGGCTTCGCCGGCTTGGTCCGCACCTCTCCAGCCGCTGTTCCCGATTCGATGGACTGCATCAACTTCGATCCTCGGCCTGATGATAGCGCAGAATTCGGCGCCCCGATGGCATCGCCCCCGAAAGCATGGCGCTACTCAACCGTTTCAAGCGTGCGGTTCACGGTCCGCCGCGACACCACCGCGGTCACCACCGCGATCAGCACGACCTGCGCGGCAATCGCGAGATAACCGCTCCAGCCCAGCGTGAAGCTGCCGAACAGCACGGATACCTGATCGGCCGCCGCCGTGCCCGCGCCGACACCGGCGGCAATGCCGCAAAGCCCGAACAGCACCATCGCGAGGCCGCCGCCGATCAGCCCGCCTTCCAAGCCGAGCAGCAGGAAGTGGCGCTGAAACTGGCTCGCGATGAAGCCGCTCCTGGCGCCGATGAAATGCAGAACCTCCACGATCGGACGGTTGGTGGCCATCGCTCCCCGCGTGGCGAAGATCACCGACAGCACCGTCGCCACAAGCATCAGGATCAAGAGGCCGATTCCACCGGCCACCGTGGTTCTGGCCATCGCCCGCATGCGGTCGATCCAGGCGCGATGATCGTCGAGACTCGCGGGCGCGATCTGGCTGGCCAGCGATTGCCGCAGCGGAGCAAGATCGACGCGACCGCCGGAAGCGAGCCGCACCACGATCATGCGCGGCACCGGCAGGCTGTCCAGCGCAAGCACGCCGCCGAGCCACGGCTCGAGCAGCCGCGCCGACTCCTCCTTGGAATAAGGCCGCACGTCCTCGACGCCGGGAAACGCGCGGGCGATCTCGACCGCGCGCGCCACGTCGGCATCGAGGTCGCGCCCCTCGACCGGGCGGACCTGGATCGTGGCCTCGCGCGCGACGTCGGACTGCCAATCGGCC
>JAFKKQ010000054.1 GCA_017304505.1 Hyphomicrobiales bacterium
CGGACGATCGACCTCGATCAACAAACCCTTCTCGCGCAGCGCTTCGATGTGCTCATGCAGATCCAGATACTTGCGCTTATCCGAAGCGCCGCCCTTATCAATCGTCTTATTTTGCGCCATGTGTCTACGTTTCCTTCGGTTGGATGGCTGGGATTCTTAGGAAATCGCTCATCGGCGACGTTTCCGGCTTATTGGTCGCGGCGTTGTGCTTCTCATGCGCCCGCGATGCGGTTCAGATCTTCCGAGTTACGAAGAACATTCCCCGGCGGGTGGCCTTGCTTTTGCAAAATTCTCCGATCGATCCGGACACGACATAGAGTGTGCCAGCGATCCGTTATCCTCATTGCGGTTTTGGAATCGAACTGGCGATGCTAGAGGCATTCATGTAGGCAATGAGCGATTGAAGCCGTTTCCGGCTTTCGATCAATTGCGCACGCACCTTTCGCTCGTTGGCGTTCGTGAGGCGGGACAGCGTTACAGCGACATTCAGGACTCCGAGGAGTTCGCGCTTCGCATTGAGGACAGGAACGGCAACAGCTCCGAGATCGGATTTACGCTCGCCTCTTGACGATACCCAGCCGCGCCGCCTGATCTGAAGCGATTCCTCATCCTGACTCCCCGACCCGTACGCCTTGAATATGCGGCCCGTCGCTCCGACAAAGAGCGCATGCCGCCCTCCTTCAACCAGGTAATGGCGAACCGAGCCCGGTGAGACTTCGCGAAAAAGAAGAATGCGGTCTCGCCCATGTCGAATATAGAAAGAAACGGTTTCGCCGGTCGCAGCGGTGAGAAGTTTAAGCTCCGGGCGGATCGCATCTTCGAGGTCGCGACTGACCCGGGCCAGATTGCCAAGATGGCTAAGCTCGTCACCAAGAGAATAACGTCCCTTTTCGTCCCGCTTCAGGAAACCTTTCCGCTGCAATGAGACCGACAGGCGAAGGATCGTACTCTTGTAGAGACAGCAGCGTTGCGCCAGTTGCGCGAGCGTGAGCGTTTCGCCCGCCACCTCGAAACAAGCGAGTACGCTAAGTGCTCGCTCGACTGCATCGACTCCTCTTGGCGTACTCATCGCGGTCCGTCTTCTTCTGCACGAGACTCTTACCGCTCCGCCGATGAAGCGGAACAGGTTCGCGTTCTGACCAGCAGAACGCTCGGAATCTGACGGAAAAAGCAGGGGACGAGAAGCCTGTAAGCCCCGGTTTTTACGGTGTGTGCACGGGGCCGGTTTACGCCAAGCCGATCATCCCGACGCCTCGGCAGAAGATGAAATCAGACGCGCGGCCTTTTCCGCCATCATCAGGATACATGCGTTGATGTGACCTGAAACAAGATCAGGCATAGCCGATCCGTCGACCACCCGCAGTCGCTGCAAACCGCGCACGCGAAGCTCGGGATCCAGTACAGCTTTTTCGCCGACACCCATCGCGCAGGTGCCCGCCGGATGGTGCGCGGTGATGGCGGTGCGCCGCAGCCACGTTTCGGCTTCAACCCGGGTTTTCGGCAGCGTTTCAGGGCTGAGCATTCGCCCGCGAAACGGAAGAAGCGCCCTGCGCTGCGCCAATTCCATTGCCCGTTGGTAGGCTTGGTGGAAGACGTCGATATCGGCCGGCTCGGAGAGAAAGTTGTAGGCAATCCGAGGCGGCTCCATCGGATCGCCGCTGTGCAGCCTGACGGTGCCGCGGCTTTTCGGATGCAGAAGCGTAGGACGGATGGCGTATTCGTCGTCGTAAGCGGGCTTCAGACCTGGAAACCAGAGATGCGCCTTGGGCGAGACCGCGCGGAACATCAACTCCATATCAGGCACGTCGCTGTCCGGCCGCGTCTTGAGAAACGCAAACAGGCCACCCGGAACAACAGTGGCAGGGCCCGAACCCGACACATAGGCGCGCATCATACCCAGCGCCATGCGATCCGCCCGCATCACATCGCGAAACGGCCCCGACCCGATCCGCTCGAAATTGATCCAACTGGCCAAGTGATCCTGGAGATTATCCCCGACGGGCAAGTCCACCAGCGGGGTGATCCCCATTGCACGCAAGTGAGCGGCCGGCCCGATCCCCGACAGCATGAGAAGTTGCGGTGTGTTGAACGTCCCCGCGCAGAGGATCACCTCCTGGTCGGCGTGAACGCCTCCCTTGGAACGCCCGCAAGCAAACTCGATGCCCGTCGCCGTGGTGCCCTGCATCAGGATGCGCGTGACATGGGCGCCTGTCACAACGCGAAGATTGCGGCGGCCCCGGGCCGGCTTGAGATAAGCCGTGGCGGCCGAGGAACGCCTGCCGTTGCCGATGGTGAATTGGATTCGCGCAAACCCGTCCTGATTTTCCCCGTTTGAATCCGCGGTAACGGGATAGCCGGCGGCCCGGCCGGCATCCGTCCAGGCTTGGAAAATCGGATCGCGAGTCCGTGCAAACTGGATTTGCAGAGGCCCTCCTCCTCCTCGCCACGGATTCTCGCCGCCTTCCCAGGTTTCACCAATCTTGAAATAGGGAAGCACGTCCGAATACGACCAGCCCGTTGCGCCATTGTGCGCCCAGCGGTTGTAGTCGTTGCAGTGGCCCCTGGTGTAGGCCATGACATTGATCGAGGACGACCCGCCCAGAACCTTGCCGCGCATGGCCTCGATGCGGCGTCCACCGAGCGCGGATTCCGGTTCGGTATCGTATCCCCAGTCGTGCAAGCGATGCTGGTGAAGCTTTCCCATCCCCAACGGGATGTGGATCAAAGGGTCCCAATCCACTCCCCCGGCTTCAAGCAAAAGCACCCGCACAGCGGGATTCTCGCTCAGGCGGCTGGCAAGCACACAGCCGGCGGAGCCCGCTCCGACGATCACGTAGTCGAAGGACGTTCGATCGGCCATACCGCGCGGCAATGGCCGTCAGATCTGCTCTTGGGCGATCAGGTTCTGAAGAACACGCTTGTAACGCACCGGTCCGACGTCAATGGAAAGCAGATGCGGCTCGAGATCTTCGCCGGCCTGATCGATCGCAACCTGTTGGGCCTCGATGACCGGTCCGTCCTGCTCGGCAAACGCGAAGCGACGCATCACGGATATCTTCTCCCGAATTTGCTCATTAACGGAACTGTCGGTTAAGACGTTCCAGCGTACGGCGGTGAAATGATAGCGCGTCGTGCGTTCGGTTTCCGGCGTGAGAAAGTGAATGCCATAGTATCCCGTGCCCGTTTCCGGATCGGTACCGGGCTTATGGACGCCGGAGCGAAGCAGCATGTTGCCTGGCGCAGTCCAGCGGATTGTATTCCACTTATCGACCCGCTCCTGACCCGGCATTTGAAAGGCAAAGAGCCCGGGTATCCTTGAGTTCGTCGACTTACGGCCGACAACGACCGCGTCGCCATCCTGCTCGACGGAAATCTCGGAGTCGATCGTATCCTCGTTTCCCAGCAATCCGTCGTGCAGATAAGATACGTGGCTGAGATCGAGAAGATTGTCGACCACGAGTTCGTAATTCGCCTTGATGATAATCCAGTCCCGCTTCGTCACATGGCTTTCCTCGCGCGTGTCGAGCGGGCTGAAATCCGGAATCTTCGAAGGATCGGCCGGCTTGTCTCCCATCCAGATCCACAGGGCGCGGTGCTTCTCCACGATCGGATAGGTCTTCACCCGAAGACCCGGCGCAATTCGCCCATTGCCATGCGGGTTCAACACACAGGCGCCTGAACCGTCGAATTCCAGCCCGTGGTAAGCGCACTGGATGCGGTCGCCGGCAACAACCTTGCCGAGATGAAGCGGCGCGAAACGGTGCGCGCAGCGGTCGGTCAACGCGGCGACAGATCCGTCCGCCTTCCGGAAAATCGCGATGTTCTCATTCAGAATAACGCGACCGACCACCTGACCCGGCGCCAGATCTTCCGCCCACATGGCAACGTACCAGGCGTTGCGCACAAAGCTGCCGCTGATCATCGCTCTGGTGTTGCGGGGCTCCGCGATGCGGGGGGTCACATTCATGTTGAACTCCGTTGACAGACATGAACAGGTTCATGAATAATCGTGTTCATAATTTTGCCACGCACGCAGATAGCGGTCAACACGCCGTCGGCGACTGACAGGGTCTTAGACTTGGGCCTGCGGGAAACAGCCAAGCTCAGCAAGCGGCGCCGGATCGAGGGCGCGGCACGGGTGGTTTTCGCCAGAAAAGGCTTTCGCGGCGCCACGGTGCGCGAGATCGCCACGCGGGCCCGCGTGGCTTCGGGAACGATTTTTCTCTACGCGCAGGACAAGCAAGAGCTTCTCCTCATGATCGTCAACGACGATCTCGACAAGCTGACCGATGCGCGGCTTCCGCGCACCAACGGACGAGCGGACCTCGTCGATCGGCTCATCGCCTTTTATCGCCCGCGCTACGAATATTGGGCACGGAATCCGGAAATGTCCCGCGATGCCATGGCCGAAATGGCGGCGAGCCATTCTCGACTTGAAGCCCGGCCGGAATCCGCGCGTGGAGAAGCGCGCCGTGCCAAAATGGCAACAAGGCTTCGCCAAATTCTGTCGGAATCAAAGCAAACACACCGCACGGAACGCGACGCGGATCGGGATGCGGTCGCCAAGATCGTCATGTCGATCTATTTTACCGAAGTTCGTCTCTGGCTGAACGATGCCATCCCGAACCCTGAGACCGGCCTTGAACGTCTCCGCCGGCTTTTCAGAGTCGCCGTCACCTAAAAAAGCACCGTGGTGGAAACGCCGGAGTCACGTTCACAGCCCCTTCAGGCGGACCAGGATCCGTCAGCCGCATGAAGCCGGTGCACCGCGGATTGATTAACTCCGGAATTCCTTGATTTCAGGCTTGGCGCCCCACTCGCAAAAACCCTTTGGATCGAAGGGAAGCTGGCGCTCGCGATACAGCAATTCGTCGGCAATCGATCGCACGCCGGACGAATACTCGAACACCATGCCATCCGGACCTTCGAAGTAAAGGAAACGCGCCGACGACGTCGGATGGCGACCCGGGCCGAACACCATCGGCACCTGACGCTCGGACAGAAAGTTGTATGAACGCATCACATCATCGCCGCTTTCGACCTGGTGGTTGATGTGCTGGATACCGGCACGGTTCGTGGGGAACAGTGCGATCGTGTGGTGAACCTCGTCGATGCGAAGGAGCGCAGCATCGCCGATCCGGTCACTAACGCGGGCATTACAAATCTGGGTCCAGAACGCCTCGTCACGCACCGGATCGGTCGTGCATAGACCGATATGGCTAAAGCCGGTGATCCCTGCGTCGCGTTCCCCGTGATAGCGGGTGCCGCTGTGTTCCGGGCGCCAGACCAACTCGATTTTATTGCCGGTCGGATCCTTGAAGCCAATGAACTCGCGCACCTGCCGGAGTTGTGCCTCCTCCGCGGTTCCGATTCGCACATCGTGGCCGGATCGCTCCAGTTCGGCGGCCGCCGAGGACAGGTCCCGACGCTCAGCCACCTCGAAAGCGGCAACCTGGTCGTCCGGCGAACCTTCGAAATAGCAGAGCGTGTGGCCGCGCTGATCCGACTTGAAGTAGACGGCGTTCTTCAGACGCTGCGCGATCTCCAAGCCCAGATAGTCCGTGGCGAAATGCGTAGCGCCCTCCAGATCGCGGGTGCCAAGCCGCACGTAGGAAACGTCCTGAAGTCTGATCACGCTCGTCTCCGTTCGTTGCTGCGCCGAGGAGAACGCGCCCCTAACTTGCTTTCACGTTGTTGAATTCTTCGATTTTATTTTCGCTCCCCCACGAGCACAAGCCGCTCGGCCCACCAGGAAACTGCCTGGGCCGGCGCTCCGCGCCGCCCGCTGTTTCCCCCTCGGCAACAAAGCTGAAGAACACCCCTCCAGGGCTGGCAAATGTCAGGAACAGTTGGTCGGATGCCGGCCGGCGCCCAGGGCCGTGCACGATCGCAACCTGCGCATTCTGCAAGACATAGTAGTTGCGCATCATGAGATTGACGCTCTCGACCGCATACTCGACGGCGAGTACCCCCGGCCGCTTGGCTGGAAACAGAGCCAAACGATGATGTGCAGAATCGATCCTCAGATGAGGGGCGTCGCCGACCCAGTCACTGACGTGCGCACCGAGCATTTCCGTCCAAAGCGCCTCGTCTTCTGCGATCGCGGTGCTGCGCAGCACGACGGCGTCCAGCCCCACGACACCGGCATCGCGAGACGGAAAGTATCGCCAACCAGAATTGAGCGGGCGGACCACGAGTTCGATCCGGTTACCGCTGTAATCGTTGAACCAAATAAAATCATGGACCTTGCGGAGTTTAGCTTCTTCGGCTGTTCCGCGCGCAGCACGCAGACCACGCGCAAGAGCCGCCTCAAGCGCGGCATCGAGAGTTTTGGGGTATCGCACCTCGAAGCCCACGGCCTGCAGCGCCGGGTCATCGGTCATAAATGCAAGCGTATAGTCCCGGCTGTCGGACCGAAATGTCGCTCGCGTTTCCGTCCGGTCAACCGGCTCCAACCCGAGGATGCGTTGCGCAAAGTCGGCGGCGCCGGCGAGATCGTCAGTGCCAAGCAGCACGTATCTAAGCTGTTCGATCGTAATCAATGTAGAGCACCCACGAAAACGCGCCGGCAGGGCGAGTTATGGCGTCGCACCTGGGAGTTATGATGCCGCACTTCCAGAGCACCTATTGCACACTATGGCCCGTGGCTGGAACGCCTGCGCACCCTCAACACCTATTCGTATAGCGCATAAAAGGTCCGATAGGCGATCATGGTAGGAAGGCTCCAGATCGCTGCGTGATAGTGACGCCGCCCGACTCGGACTGCACGATGGCATTTGAAATCCAAACTCGAGGGCGGTAATGAACAATGAACTGAGTAATATACGAGGCGGCCGGCTCAAGGCCGACAGCAGAGGGAGGGTCCGTATGAAATTCTGGGCAACAATGCTGAGCTGCACCGCCGCCGCCGTGGTCGTTGCAGCGGGTCCAGCCGCCGCCACCGAGCCGGTCAAAATCGCTTTCATGAACAGCCTTTCGAGCACCTCCTCGATTGGCGCCAAGCAAGGCCGGGACGGCTTTGCCCTCGCCCTGAAGGAGCTCGGCGGGAAGTTCGGCGGGGCAGAGACCCAGATGATCTGGGAGGACGACGAAGGCAAACCCGACGTCGCGGTTACCAAGGCTAAAACGCTGATCAACCGCGACCACGTCGATGCCATCGCCGGCTTCACCTTCACGAATGTGGCGCTGGCCGCCCTCAAGCCGATTGTCGAGTCCAAAACGTTTTTCATCTCGGCCAACCCCGGTCCCTCCCCCATCGCGGGCAAGCGATGCAGCCCCTACTTCTTCTCGGTGTCCTACCAGACGGACCTGGAAAGCAGCGTGTCGGGGCAATACGCCACCAACAACAAGCTTGAGACCGCCTTCCTGCTCGCGCCCAATTATCAGGCCGGCAAGGATTCGTTCGGCGGCTTCAAGAAACTTTACAAAGGCAAGGTCATCGAGGAGGACTACACACCGCTCCATCAGATCGACTATTCGTCCGACGTCGCGCGGATTGCCGCAGCCAAGCCGGCCGCGCTTTTTGTATTCATGCCAGGTGCTCCTGGCGTGAACTTCGTCAAGCAATTCCGTCAGGCCGGGCTTGCAGACAAGATGACATTCCTGTCGGCGTTTACGATCGATGAAGCCGCCCTTCCGGCCCTGGGAGAGAATGCCGTGGGTCTCTACGGCGGTGCTGACTGGGCTCCCAACCTGGACAACCCGGCGAACAAAAAATTCGTGGCGGACTTCGAGAAGACCTACGGCTACGTGCCGTCGAACTTCTCCGCACACGCCTATGATGCCGCCATGCTGATCGACAGCGCTGTTCGCTCCTTGCATGGTGACCTGTCGAATAAGGATGCGTTCCGTGCCGCCTTGAAGAAGGCCGACTTCAAGTCGGTGCGCGGCGAGTTCAAGTTCAACACGAACCAGTTTCCGATCCAGAACTACTATCTGGTCAAGGCCACCAAGCGCCCGGACGGAAAATTCGCGACAGAGGCCGTCAAGGTCGTGCTCAAAATGCAGGGCGACGACTACGCCAAACAATGCCCTATGAAATGATACGGGCACGGCCGGCATCGCCGGCCTGACCGGCGAGGATTGAAATGTCCGTTCCGCTTTTCCTGGTGCAGCTCCTCAACGGGCTGGAGCTGGGCATGCTGCTCTTCCTCGTCAGCGCCGGCCTCACACTGATCTTCGGCGTCATGGGCTTTATCAATCTGGCTCATGGCGCCCTTTATATGGTCGGCGCCTATCTCGTCTTCACCTTTACGGCGGCAACCGGAAGCTTCTTTCTAGCGCTCATCCTCGTCTTTCCGGCCATGCTGCTCTTCGGCTTGGGGCCTGGTGACGTTCGGCCTGATCGTCATTCTGGACGAATGCGTAAAGATGATCTGGGGACGCGCACCGCTCAGCGTGCCAATCCCGGCATCGTTCTCCGGTTCAATCGTGCTGATGGACGGTTTGCTCTATCCGGTGTTCCGGCTCGCAATCATCGGCGCAGGGCTTCTGGTCGCGGTGGTGTTGTCGATCCTCGTCTCCCACACGCGAGCCGGCATGCTCGTCCGTGCGGGTGCGACGAGTGCGCCGATTGTTGCCGCATTGGGCGTGAACATCCGTGGCCTGTTCATGCTGGTCTTCGGCGTCGGCGCCATGCTCGCCGGTTTCGCCGGAAGCATGGCCGCACCGATCTTCGCGCTCGAACCGGGAATGGGTGACGCTTTCCTCATTCTTGCCTTCGTCGTGATTGTAACCGGGGGCATCGGCTCGGTCCGTGGCGCGTTCATCGCTTCGCTGCTGGTGGGCCTGGTCGACACCCTGGGCCGCTCGTTCGCCACCGATATCCTCAAGCTGATGATGTCGTCGTCAGCCGCCAGCCGTATCGGTCCGGCGCTGGCGTCCATGTCGATCTATCTTCTGATGGCTGCCGTGCTGTTCTTCCGGCCGGCCGGCCTGTTCCCGGCATCGGGGCGCACTTGACGGTCGAAATCACATCCGGCGCCTCGGCGCAGACGCCGGCGGCTCCGTGGCGGCGTCGATTGGCGCCCATCGGGTTCGCCGTGTTCGTCGCAGCCTTGCCACTGATCACCAGCGCTGACATGTCGGCCTTCGTGGTCACGCTTGGCTCGCGGATGATGCTTTTCGCCATCGCCGCATTGTCGCTCGATCTGATCCTCGGCTACGCCGGGATGGTCAGCTTTGGCCACGCCGCCTTTATCGGCCTTGGCGCTTACACAGCCGGCATCCTCGATGCCGAAGGCTTTGGCGATGTCACGATCGGGCTGCCCCTGGCGCTCGGCGTCTCCGCCTTGTTCGCGGCCGCCACGGGCTACATCTCGATCCGCACCAAAGGCGCCGCCTTCCTGATGATCACGCTCGCTTTCGGGGAGATGGCGTTCTACCTCGCCAATTCCCTCGACGAATTCGGCGGCTCCGACGGATTGACGCTGAACGACCGGGCGACCGTCGCCGGCGCGGACCTGCTGAGTAGCGATCTCACCTTCTACTATGTCATCCTTGCATGCCTCGTGCTCGTATTCCTGTTCCTTCAAGCCGTCGTCGCCTCCCGCTTCGGGCGCGTGCTGCAGGGCACCAAGGAGCATCCGATGCGCATGGCCGCGCTCGGCTACAACGTCGAACGGATACGTCTGACGGCCTATGTGATCGCCGGCACGATCTGCGGCTTGGCCGGCTACCTCATGGCCAACCAGACCGAGTTCATCAGCCCTGAACTGATGACCTGGCAGACATCGGGCGCGCTGATGTTCATGGTCATTCTCGGTGGCATGGCGACGCTCTACGGCCCCGTCCTTGGCGCGATTGCCATTATCGGCCTGGAGAATGTTCTGTCCGGCTACTATGAGCATTGGCCGCTTTTGCTTGGAGGGATTTACCTGCTGGCTGCGCTGTTTGCGCGCGGCGGCGTCGTCAAGCTGATGTTCCGAGACGCCCGCCATGACTGACGCGGTTCTCCACATCAACAACCTGTCCAAGCGTTTCGGAGCCCTGGCGGTCTCCGACGACGTCGAACTGTCCATTGCACCCGGCGAATTTCATGCGCTGATCGGCCCCAACGGAGCCGGAAAGACCACACTGATCCATCAAATCACCGGCGTTCTCTCTCCCGACAGCGGCGCCATCGTTTTCAATGGCGCAGACATTACGCACCTCAGTCTGCACCAGCGCGCCCGGCTGGGACTCGCGCGCTCGTTCCAGATCACGGCGATCATCGGTACCCTCACGGCACTAGAGAATGTGGCGTTGGCGGTGCAGGCGCGTTCCGGCTCGAGCTATCGCTTCCTGCGGCCGGTGGCCACCGAACGCGCACTCAATGAGGCCGCCATGTGCGCACTTGAGGAGGTCGGCCTCACCGCCCGCGTGGCCCGTGACGGTGGGCGTCAGCAGTCCGAGCAGGGCCGCCACCAGCGGGATCCGTAGCTGGATGCGATCGGGATCGCGCATCCGCACCACGGCGCACACCAGCGCGGCGAGCGCGCAGCCCGCGGTGAGCAGCAGGCCCCGGCCGGCCCCGAAGTCGCCCGAGAAGCGGGCCAGCTCGTCGCCCCCGACCGCCGTGACCGGTCGGCCGTAGGCCTCCGCGGTGCGGAAGACGACGCCGAGCAGCGTCAGCACGAGCCAGGCCCCGGCCAGCGCGACCAGCGCCCGGTCGACGGTGTGGGCGAGCCGGGTGAGCTCCCGCGCGCCCGGGCCGGGCCCGAGCGGCAGGAGCACCCCGAGCAGCGCCACCCCGACGCACGCGACCCCGGCCACGTCCATGCCGGTGCGCGTCAGGGTGGCGCCGAGCAGCACGGGCAGGGCGG